>NZ_JBFSPI010000008.1:0-86889 GCF_041464685.1 Vibrio sp. 10N.237.312.B06 | reverse complement strand
ATGACTAACGTCCCTTCAGTGAAACCAAACCGCTGCTCACCAGTATCTGTTTGAACCAATGTTCTAAGTTGTCCGTCATAAACGAACTGAGTGATTGTTGCACCATCTGCACTTTGCACTGGCATCACATCAACAGTGCCAGTCGTAACAACACCAGCAGCCAAATCAGCCACCGTTGGCTCAGTAATGGTTAACGTTTGGTTTTGCATGCCTTGCACATCATCGCTGACCGTCACTTTCAACGGCGACATCAATGAATCATCACCATCACGATCGACCGCGTAAACGGGTAAATCAAAGCTCAATTCATTATTTGCTTGGCCATCAGCATGATCTAATGCTTCAAGTAGAGTAAAGGTGTACTCACCCACCGTGCTGGTAGAGAAGCTAATAGTAAAGACCGGAACTTCTGGGTTGGCTCCATCTTTCACAAAGCCGATATACGCACCAGTCGTGTTTGGATCAGCTTTAAGCTCAACGACCAACCCGCCCGATTTAAGCGCGTCGTTCGTGTTGAATTGAGCAGGGTCGATACTGAACTTGACTACATCATCACTTTGATTGGTAAACTGAATAGTCTCAGTTTGACTCACAGGAACATTGCTTGCTGCCGAGCCATCTGTAAGGTTAGATTCTGATAGCGTGACGCTTGGAATAGTATTGATGATTGGAATATCACCATCGGTGATGGTCAAAGTCACGGTGGATGTCACCGGATCTTTATCAAAGTCACTTGACGTCACCACTATGGTCTTAACGATATCTTCGCTGCTCGTGTGGTTTAAATCGCGATTCGGCTCAAAGCGTATTTCACCTTCAAGGGTAACGAACAGTTTGCCCTCAGGAACTGGAATCAGTTGCTCTCCCGTTATGCCCTGATTCAAGGTGTAAACGGTATTGTCATACGTGATTTGGGTAATGGTCGCGCCATCAGCACTCTGCTCGGGCATTACATCAATGGTGGCAGTCGTTACCTTACCAGCAGCCAAATCCGCAACCGTCGGTTCAACAATATTGAGCACACCATCTTTCATGATTTGCACATCATCACCGATGGTCATTGTAAGCGGGGAAATTTGCGAGCTATCGCCATCAGTGTCCACGGCGTAAACAGGCAGTTCAAAACTTAGCTCGTTATTTGCAAGGCCATCTTCATGATCTAACGCTTCAAGCAGCGTGAAGGTGTATTCCCCTAATGTACTTGTAGAAAAGCTAATCGTGAATACTGGGACATCAGGGTTTACCCCATCGTTAACAAAACCTATGTAAGTACCTGAGTTCTGGGGGTCTTCCTTGAGTTCAACGACAAGCCCATTCGATTTGAGCGTATCATTAGTATTGAACAAGTTTGGATCAATTCGAAAACTCGCGACATCATCACTACCGGCTGTAAACGTAATCGTTTCAGTGGCGCTAACCGCATTTCCGCTTGGCGAAGATCCATCACCTAGATTCGTTTCAGATAATGTCACTGGTGGAACTAGGTTAATTACCGGATCTTGGCCATCAGTAATACTAAGATCAAGCGTTGAAAAGCTCTCGTCGCCATCAGCATCTTCAGCTAAAAAGGCAAATTGTTTTACTATGGTTTCGCTGCTTGAGTGGTTGATATCACGAGCGACTTCAAAACTAAAATCACCATTGAGTGAAATCGTTGCAACCCCTTCTGTAAATGGGAAAGTTTGTGCCGCATCTGGGAGTAGATTTTGGTCTAACTTGTATTCGAGCCCATCGTAAGACAATGATTGGATTGTCGAACCATCCGCACCCTCAAAGTTGAATAGATTATAAGAAACAACAGTATCACCAGCTAAGGTCGGTTCATCGACGGAAACGACATTATCGATGAGTTCGACCACATCATCTTTTACACTGATTAAGATCTCAGCAGCTTCTGGTGTATTTGACCCACCAGATAGTGCAGAGCGGTCACCATCCGCGTCAACCGCGTAAATGGGCAATACAAAGGTTAGTAACTCACCTTCAGCACCTTGGTGTGAAAGCGATTCGTACAGAGTAAATTCATAATTCCCCAATGATGGACTATCGACTTTAACGTCGAAGACCGTAATTCGAGATCCATTGACCTCAACATAACCTTCATACGTTCTCACACCATTGGTTTGACTAACTAACTCTAATTGAACGGCAGCACCATTAGAAACCAAGGCTCCCGTTGTATTAAATTCAGTCGGTTCAAGTTCGTAATGGTCAATAATGTCACTTTCAAAAACACTTGCTGTGATACTGCCAATACCACCTACTGGGGTTGTTCCTTCTTGTGAGCCGCCAACAATGCCTGACTCATCAACATCGATGCCATCAACATTAATAATGAACGGGCTATCACCATCAGAGATATCAACCTTAATCGTATTCGTTACGACATCCTGGTCAAAATCGGTAACCGTAATCGGTAGAGAGAACGAAAGCGTGTCGGAGCTCACTTCTTCTATTGGTTTAAACTGTTGGAAATTATATGTGCCATCGGTATCGAGGGAGATTGTGAGAACAACCTCACCTCTCCCTTGAATAGACAGAGTGATCGTTGTTCCGTCATCAGACAGTCTTGCAACCGTATTTTGGTTATCACTGAGCAACCCATCAAACTCTTCTAACGCACTTGCATCAAAGACAGCAGATTGAAGTTTATCACTTCCAATATTAGAAAAAGTGCCTTCAATAGGTGCACTACTCGTTTCTACATTATTGATATTCACGCTTTCAGCAGACGGATTCACCCCGTCAAATAAAGTAACCAGCGCATTAATTGGTGATGCTATTGGGTTTCCTGCGGAGTCTTCACCTTGAATATCAAAAGCAAAGTTAATTTGATCGCCAGTATAAGAGACCTGCCCACCACCGATAGACGGAACATGATCAATAGATTGAGAAATCGTGGTGGTTAACGAGATATCGATATTATTGCCAACACTAGTAGCATCAATATCGATACGTAATACTTCGTCAGTACCTTGGACACCAACAATGGAATTCGTCACCGAGTCGTAAGTAAACGTGACAACTTGGCCGCTTGATGTAATGTCGTTATTAAGCTCACTTAGGAGTGAAGCAAGGGAGAGTGTGTCTGGGACAAAAGAATCTGGGTCTAGAGCTAAACTGCCCGCAATAATCGTTTCTGTGGTCGTAATAGATTGGGGGTAGGTATTGCCAGAAATAGAACCTTCAGTGACTGATTCGCTGATCGATTGACCACCAGCTGAACGGGTGATCGTTCTAAATTCCTCTCGAGTTTCCTCTACCTCTTCTTTCGCAAGCCCTGATGTCTCAAAGAATGTCGAGGGCTGAGTTTGAATATTATTGTATTCAATCGTAACAAAGCCAGCATTTGCAGAGCCTAGCCCTTCACCAGCAGCCGTTGCTTCCAAAATTTCAGTAGGATCGGCGCCACCTAAAATAGCTTCTTGGATTGCCGCAATATCATCGTCAGTAAATGCTCCGTCGTCAGATTGCTCTAGATCGAAATTGACCTCTCCGGCGACAGGGGCATCAGCCCAAGACAATTCTTGGTCAATACATCCAACACAATTCTCGCCAACCAGAACCTCACCATTTGGAGCACCTAATACAAGTTCTGCATTATTTGCGGTAATGACTATCTCATTTTCACGGATGATATCGCCAACTAGAACTTTTTTTGGGTTGCCGTCAGGTGTTACTACAACCACATCCCCACTTACTGCTTCAACAACCGCAGCTTGGCGCGAAACCTCAATATCCATATATCCCCCGTTATCACAAGCACTCTTATCTAGAGCTGTACAAATTATTTTTGTTAATCATTACAGGCTTTAATCAAATTCATACTTACCCCTCATCAATGGCCAATCTTTTGTTGTGCCTCTTCGAGTTGAAAAGAGATAAGTATTTAACCTGTTTTTTTTATAGTTTACTTACTGTTAAGCCTAGTCTTCCCCATAAAAAATGCCATGTCTGTGCTAAGAGACTCCTTTTCACAAATTCACTTATTCTCTATGGATTTCTAAAACACAAATTAAACGTTAGTAGTGCATTGATTTATATGCAAATAAACTCACAGCGATGTTACATCTCTTTAATCCTATAAAGATATACAGGAATAAAGTAGATAAATCATGAGCGAATATCAGACATTGCTTGAGGCAAACGATGTGATAGCAACAAAGCAGAGAGTAGTCCCAAACTTGAGACAATGTTCAGCACAAAGCGGATGAAAAACCATTTATTAAGCGTATATTTCGCCAATTTCATATATGCCCATCAACATATTAAGGTGCTATGGAGGAACAATAGTCATGACTTATCATTCGATACACACATATCAAAAGGAATACGTTTTAGGACAAAACAATAGATACAAAAAAGCCGCCCGAGTTTAACTCGGGCGGCTTTTAGAAGATCATGTACCGCAATATGGTGTTTATCCGTAAAACGAGATTGCCACGTTCAACATGCCTCGCTAACTATTTTATTTTGTTAAGCGATTTGCCGTCCAAACATAAAGCAGCTCAAGTGCGATAGTTGCGCCAGCTAGAGCCGTAATTTCGCTTTGGTCATAGGCAGGAGACACTTCTACAACGTCCATACCAACCATGTTGATACCCTGTAAGCCACGAATGATTTTGAGCACTTTATCTGAATTCAAACCACCACACACAGGCGTCCCAGTACCCGGCGCAAAAGCAGGATCCAGACAATCGATATCAAACGTTAGGTAAACTGGCTTATCACCAACAATGCCTTTCACTTGAGCAATGATCTCATCCACGCTCATGTCATTCGCTTGCATCGCATTGATAACATTAAAGCCATGACCTTCCTGCTTATACTCTGTACGAATACCTATTTGCACAGAATGCTCAGGCGAGATTAACCCTTCATTTGGCGCATGGTAGAACATAGTACCGTGATCGTAACGACTACCCTGACTGTAAGTATCAGTGTGCGCGTCAAAATGAATCAGAGCCATTTCACCGTACTTCTTGCCGTATGCTCTTAGCAAAGGCAATGTAATGAAGTGATCGCCACCTAACCCTAACAGTGTTTTACCGCTGTTTAGAATCGCATCAGCGGCTGCTTCTAGACGCTGAGTTAAGTCTTCTGCATCACCGCAATCAAACACAAGATCGCCAGCATCAATCACCGAGGTGTGTTCAAATACATTGAAGTCCCAAGGAAATTTTTTGCCTTCCCACGCCAAGTTTACAGACGCACGACGAATCGCATCAGGCCCCATACGAGCACCCGGACGACCCGACGTCGCCATATCTAACGGCGCGCCCAACACAACCACATCAGCATCGTTATCAATTGGGTTCTGTACCAATGGACGACGCATAAAAGTCATCGCGTTGGAGTACAGCGAGTAATCTGGTTTGGTAAATAGATCGTTCATTAAAAATCCTCAAGATAGGTGTAACCCATCAAGCCTTGCTCTAACTCTTCAAGTACGCTTTGCTGCTCTTGTGCTGGTACTTTTGCCGTGACCAAATCTTTGTAGTTCTGACGAATCAGATCCGTATCAATGTGAACATAACGCATCATGTCTTCAACCGTATCGCCTTCATTGATGTAGTCGATATTCGCTTGACCACTTTCATCAACATTCACCACTACACTGTGGGTATCACCAAATAGGTTATGCATATCACCCAAGATCTCTTGGTATGCGCCTACTAAGAAAAAGCCCATCAGGTATGGTTCATCTGGGTTCCATGCAGGAACTGGCAGAGTCGTTTCAATACCTTGGCCATCAACATACTGGTCAATTGTACCGTCAGAATCACAGGTGATATCCAGTACTACAGCGCGTCGCTCATCCGCATTATCCAAACCACTTAGAGGTAATACAGGGAATACCTGATCAATACCCCAAGCATCTGGTAAAGATTGGAACAGCGAGAAGTTCACGAAGAACTTGTCGGCTAAACGCTCGCTCAACTCATCCAAAATAGGACGGTGGTAACGGTTCTTAGTACTCATACGAGAGCTAAGTTCGTAGTTAATACGCAAAGACATCTGCTCTGCCCAAGCACGGTGCTGAAGATTCAGCATGCCTGTTGCAAATTGGTTGTGCGCTTCTGCGATATCGCTTTGCGTGTCGTTGTAGATCTCGATCAACGCTCGGTCATCATTACCCGCATCTAGCTCTAAGAAGTTCTTCCACATGTTATTAAGCAACATTGGTGCGTCAGCTTCTGGAGCCGCCATATCTTCCGGAGAATAGCTTTCTGTACCGATCACGTTAGTAACAAGCACAGCGTGATGCGCAGTCAACGAACGACCAGATTCAGAAATGATCACAGGTTGCGGCTGATTGTAGAGCTTACAAATATCCCCTACTGTCATTACGATGTTGCGAGCGTACTCAAGCAAGCCGTAGTTCATTGAGTTTGAAGACTGGCTACGTGTGCCGTCGTAATCGACCGCCAAACCGCCACCAACGTCTAAGAACTTCAGTTGAGCACCTATATCACGCAGTTCACAGTAAAAACGAGCCGCTTCACTCACACCATTTCGTACATCACGAATATTCGCCATTTGCGAGCCAAGGTGGAAGTGTACTAGCTCTAGAACATCCAGTTGATCTTCTGCTTTCAAGCGTTCAATAACGGTCAATACTTGTGATGCAGACAAACCGAATTTCGACTTCTCACCACCACTTGCTTGCCATTTACCTGCACCTTGAGATGCAAGACGAATGCGTAGACCTAAACGAGGTTTCACGCCAAGCGCTTTTGCTTCAGAAAGGACAAGATCAAGCTCTGACAACTTCTCTAGAACGATAAATACTTTGTGGCCTAGCTTTTCGCCAATAAGCGCAAGACGGATGTATTCTCTGTCTTTGTAACCGTTACACACGATCACAGAGCTCGCTTTTTGAGCCAGTGCCAATACCGCTAATAGTTCAGGCTTGCTGCCCGCCTCTAAACCAAGCTGCTTTTGCTCTAATTGAGCTTGGCTCGCTAAGATCTCGTCAACCACTTCTTTCTGTTGGTTAACTTTAATCGGGTAAACAAGTAGGTAACGGTTATCGTACTGATATTCGTCGATCGCTTGGTTGAATGCGTTACAGATATTGTGCACACGTTGATGCACTATTTGAGGAAAACGCACAAGAGCAGGTAAACCAATATTTCTCTGCTCTAACTGTTTTACGATCTGACTTAGCGGAACTTGATGATCGGTTTCGCTCGGTGATACATACACCTCGCCATTATCATCAATTCCATAAAAACCTTGGCTCCAGTGCTTTACATTATACTCAGCACGGATGCGTTCCAAATTAACCGAATTTTCCAATTCTAGAGACCTCACACTATAGGGCCATCGACAGAAGATACCTCATTGGAATAGCGAGGTATAACCCAACAAAAAACGTTCGAAAACGATTTGTTGGCTGCATTAACCGATATTATTAAGAGTGAGTCCAACCATTGATATTTGTGGTTACGATTACGTTTTTTTATCGACGATCCGACTTAAAGTGACAGGTAAGGTATTACAAGGTTTTAGACCAAAAAACAGGCTGAATCGCATTAGATTTAAAGCACTTTCTAACAAAAAATCAGGTAAATAAAATACATAGGAAGCATAAAATCCTTAGCCAATTGGGTGAGGTTAAGTCAACGTTGTGACAAATATGCGCACTTCCCAATCTGAACTCTCGCTATCACAAACACAACTTGTATCCCGTGATTCGATACCTATAAACACTTCGTTCTTCCAACTAAAACTCGCTCACTTCAATGTTGTAGCCGCTCAATTATTGAACTTTTCTCGTGCATATCTTGTATTCGATTCGATCTTCTTGTAATTTTAACTGACCAACCAATCGGTCAGCTTTCAAATTTAGGGGATACTATGAGCCATAATCTAGACCTTGAGCCAAACACGTCGAGCATCAACGACATGGATCAAGTGTTCAACCGACAAAAAGATCACTACCGCAATAACGTTAATCCTACGCTTGAGCAGAGAAGAGAAAACCTCTCAGTACTAAAAGCGTTGTTAATGCGCTATCAAGAGCAGTTGATTGAGGCAGTATCTGAAGATTATGGCCATCGCGCAAAACACGACAGCTTGATTGCTGATATCACCCCTTCTCTTCACCAGATCAATTACAGCGTGAAGAACCTTAAGAAGTGGTTGAAGCCATCACGCCGCAAAGCTGGTTTGATGCTAACGCCAGCAAAGATCACGGTTCATTATCAACCTGTGGGCGTTGTGGGCATCATTGTTCCTTGGAACTTCCCAGTCATGCTCTCTTTAGGCCCTCTGATCACAGCGTTAGCAGCGGGCAACACGGCGATGCTCAAGATGTCGGAGTTTACTCCAGCAACCAACCGAGTTTTGAAAGCGATGTTGGCCGAAGGCTTTAGTGAAGATCAGGTTGCGATTATCGAAGGCGAAGCTGACGTTTCCGCTAAATTTAGCCAACTGCCGTTTGATCATATTCTATTCACAGGGTCGACCTCTGTGGGTAAGCACGTAATGAGAGCAGCAGCCAACAACTTAACGCCAGTAACTTTGGAATTGGGTGGCAAGTCTCCAACGATTATTGCTCCGGACTTTGATGTCGCTGACGCCGTTGAACGCATCCTGTTTGCAAAAAGCTTAAACGCTGGCCAGATTTGTGTGGCGCCCGATTACATCTTATTGCCACGAGAAAAAACGGACGCGTTCATCACGGCTTATAAGCTCTACTTCAAAAAACTATATAAAGCAGGTATTGAAAGCAAAGACTTAACCTCAGTGATCGATATGCGCCAATACAATCGTTTGAAGGGTGTGATTGCAGATGCTCAGTCTAAAGGTGCGGTTATTCACACTGTCACCGAGCAAGCACAAGACGATGTGAACCACAGAATGACGCCACACCTCCTAACCGAAGTGAACGACGACATGGTCGCAATGCAAGAAGAGTTGTTTGGCCCTGTTCTGCCTATCGTGCCTTATGATTCTATTGAAGAAGCGATCAGCTACATCACAGGAAGAGAACGTCCACTTGCTCTGTATCTGATGAGTCATGATAAGCAAACCCAAGACCAGTTCTTATCGAATACACATTCTGGCGGTGTTTGTATCAACGACTCGCTAGTCCATGTGGCAGCAGAAGACGCACCGTTCGGTGGCATTGGCCCTTCAGGCATGGGACACTACCATGGTATTGAAGGCTTCAAGACCTTTAGCCATGCCAAAACCGTTCTAAGTAGAGGAAAAATTAACTTCACCAAGTTAATGCACCCTCCTTACAACAACCCAATTAAAAAGATTCTGTTCAAAGTACTAAATAGATGATTACGAAAAGGCAAAAAATCCTAAATGCTGCGCTCCTGCTCTTCTCTCAGCAAGGGCTAGAGGGCACATCTACAGGACAAATAGCGAAAACAGCAGGCGTCGCAAAAGCGACACTGTTTCATCACTTTGAGAACAAATCTCTACTGATTGATGAACTGTTTCGTGAACTGAAAATAGAGCTATTTTCTACCCTTGACCAGCACACAGAAATCGCTGAACAAGATCGCTACCAAGCCTTTAAGTTCATGTGGATTACAGGGCTTGAATGGGCGTTAGAAAATCCAGTTGCGATGAAGTTTTTCACCAATGTTCATTTCGACCCGACGACTCAAACTCGAGAAGTGATTGTTTCAAAGATGTTCGCATCGTTAGACGAGATCATTTTGAAAGGACAAGAAACTGGTGAGCTGATGGTGTTAGACATCAACCTTGTTAGGCACTTCATCCACAGCCATTTTTTGATTTGTGCAAACTGGTTGATTGAGCAGAATGAGTTACCTCCAGAGCAGTCAGGCAAGTACATCAGCGATAGCTTTGACATGTGTTGGCGAGCTGTCGGCGGACAAAACCTGTAATTTCCACATTCGTTGAAGCCCTTGCTTTCAAAGAACACTCTAAAGCGCCTCATGGCTATATCTATATATAGGAATGAGGCGCTTTAATTATTTGGATACATTTTAATCACATCACCATATTGACTTTAAGCACCCTCTTTCAGTACCATCCCACCATCATTTCAAAAGAGAATAACGCCATAATGAAGTACTAACATCCTGACATCCGATTTATTTTTATAAAAATCATTTGGACACTCGGGGTTAGTGGGCGTTACTTCGTCATCTATTTTCGCGACAAATCAAGTTCTTAAAGATCCGTATTTTGACAACATGTATCTTGCAGAACTGTACCTCAAAGACAGAAATTGTCTCAGCGCAGCTTTTCTATCTTTGATTGGTCATCTACCTAAGTAACGTCTTGGTGATCTATTCTTAGACTCCTATGTTGGAGTCTATGTAGAAAAGCGCCTCACCCCTTTTACTCGTTTACACGTAAAGGGAGGTATTTTTATGCCTACTATATTAGCCAACAATCTCTCATTCCAGCTCGATACTGGTGAGTGGTTATTCAAAGACATCACCTTTAGTTTGAGCAGTCGCCTGACAGGCTTAGTCGGAAGAAATGGGGCGGGAAAGTCACTACTGCTTTCATTACTGGTCGGGCAAACACAACCCACATCAGGCAGTGTTTCCAGACAAGGCTCGATCGGCTTTTACTCCCAGTTGCCTTCAAAGCTATTGGATAGCACAACCAGCATTGCTGACTTCTTGGGGATCACCGAAAAGTTAGACGCATTACATGCCATAGAACAAGGCAGCTGCGAACTTCAGCACTTCAATATCGTTGGCGAGGATTGGGATTTACAAGCGAACACAAAGCAACTTTTAGCCACATTGAAAATAACCAGTGGGTTAACCACACCGTGCCATACATTGAGTGGTGGGCAACTCGCCCTTTTACAGCTTCATCGGTTATTCGCATCAAACCACGACATATTGATTCTCGACGAACCTACAAACCATTTGGATAGCGAAGGGCGCAATTGGTTACTAGAACAGTGCCAGTTGTTTGAAGGAAAAGTACTTGTCGTCAGTCACGATCGAAGCTTGTTGAGACACATGGAAGGGATCTATCACCTCAACAGTTTGGGCATGCGTTTCTATAAAGGGAATTACGATGATTACTTCACGCAAATGTCGAGTCAAAGTGAAGTACTGGACAAGCAGATAACGCATCATCAATCGGAGAAGAAACGACTCGAGCGCCAAGCTCAGACTAACAAGGAAAAAGCACAACAACGTGAATCTCAAGGTAACCGACTCCGAAAATCAGGTAGCCAACCCAAGATATTATTGGATGCAATGAAAGATAAAGCAGGACGAACCCAAGGAGCATCGGCAACAAGCCACAGGAACTTAAAGGATCAAAACCAACATAAACTTCAATCTCTTCAAGAACAACAAGAGCAACTGAAGCCACAAGCGTTATACCTACAACAAGCGGATGCTACTAAAAAACACTCACTATTAACCGTTGAAGAGTGTCGCCTAAATTTTGGTTCTAGTGCTCCTATTAGCTTCTCTCTATCACAGGGAGAACGATGTTATCTAACTGGGGCTAATGGGTGCGGAAAATCGACACTGTTAAAAGCCATTCACGGCCAACACTCGAACTATATCGGATCCATTAAGCGCTTAGGGGCGACCGTGTACTTGGATCAACACTTTGGCCTGTTAGACACCAACGACACCATGTTCGATAGCTTGATGACACACGGCTTTGGGTTAACAGAAAGTGACGCACGAACCTTGCTCGCTGGAATAGGGTTCAGGCGAGACTCTGTATACCGAAAAGTGTCTCATTTAAGTGGTGGTGAAAAAATGAAACTGGCGATGTTGATCGTTAGCCACAAACAAGACACCCCGCTTCTATTGCTTGATGAACCGGACAACCATCTAGACATCGACTCAAAGCAAGTATTGGCGTCCGCTTTACGTGAATACCAAGGCGCATTTATCTTGGTGAGTCATGATGCTGATTTTGTTAAGGAGGTCGGCGTCAGCCAAAACCATATACGACTTTAACCTTCGTAAATTCGTTCACTTAGTGTAGTTAAGCGAGCATCGCTCCGGTGCTCGCCTTTCTCGATTGAGACAAGTAAACTACACGCCTCGAACATCTATTCATAAGGCTAAGGTTTGCATACTCTAGAACAACTTAAATCAGGGCAACTTAAAGGGATTAAGCACTTAAAACTGTCAGCAGAGCTCACTGAATTTCCATTAGAGATCTTAGATCTTGCCGATTCTCTAGAGGTTCTAGACCTTTATGGAAACCAACTATCAAGCTTACCAGACGAGCTATCACAGCTGACTAACCTGCGTATCATCTTCGCGTCGAATAACCTGTTCACGCACCTTCCTGATGTTCTAGGTACTCTTCCTAAGCTCGAAATGGTTGGCTTCAAATCTAATCAAATTAAAACCGTCAGCGAGCAATCTTTACCTGCTCAATTACGTTGGTTGATCCTGACAGACAATGCAATCGAGGTTCTCCCTCACTCACTAGGTGAAAGACCACGCCTGCAAAAGCTCGCATTGGCAGGTAACAAGATTCGTGTTTTACCAGAAAGTATGGAAAAGCTCTCAAACCTTGAACTGGTTCGTCTGTCTGCAAACCAACTGACTGAATTCCCAGAGTTCCTTATCAAGCTACCAAAACTGGCTTGGTTAGCGTTTGCGGGTAACCCATTTTGCAAACATCCAAGTAGCTTAGATAGCGTGCCTGCCGTAAGCTCGCAATGCTACTCACTCAATCAAGTGCTGGGCCAAGGTGCGTCTGGTGTAATTTCTCATGCTAACTGGTTAAACGGTGACTTTGATTTCCCACAAGAAGTGGCGGTTAAAGTATTCAAAGGCGAAGTGACCAGTGACGGTTACCCACATGATGAACTTGAAGCATGTCTTCAAGCAGGCCAACATAGCAACCTAGTGAAGTCTATCGCACAAGTTGATGAAGATAACTACCTAGCATTGGTGATGGAGCTTATCCCGAGCAACTACTACAACCTAGGTTTGCCCCCTACTCTTGAAAGCTGCACTCGCGATACGTTCAACGAAGGCTTCGAGCTTTCAATTGCTAAGATCAATAGTATTACAGAGCAGATGATTGATGTGTTTGAACACCTTCATGCCAACAAAGTTTGTCATGGTGATCTATACGCACACAACACTTTGGTTAACGAGCAAGGTCAGATGATCTTTGGTGACTTCGGAGCAGCAACTATCTACGGTTATCTGACTGAAGAGCAGCAACAAGGCATTCGTCGAATTGAAGCGCGTGCATTGAAGTACTTTATTGAAGACCTACTGACGGTTTGTGCAAAGCAAGATCAAGACAGCGAGCTTTATACTCAACTGGCGAACTTCGAAGCTTAATGGCGTGTTGATTGGAAGTAATCGGTCGAATTGAAAACAACAAAGCCAACATCACTGTTGGCTTTTTTATTCTTGGAATATCACTTATTCTAATGGACAAGCAAGGTCGGCTAAAAGGGATTAACGCTCAGCCTGCACCAATTTCAGATACGAATGCAGCTCACCATTTTTATATTCCACCGCAGAGTGAATATTGAGATCAGCACGAGCCACAACAGTAAACTGGTAGCGATTCTCGCCCTTCAAAATCTCGACGTGTAACAACCCATCTTTTAGTTGCCACTGCCCTGTTGTTTCAAATCGATCGAACAAACGATATTCAATCAGAGAACCGTCAGCATTGAAGTGTACTTCAGTGATGTAACCGCCGGGGCAACTCTTCACCCAAACTCGATTCTCGATATCACTGACAATGAAGTCACGCTTTGTATCACGCCACGCTAGAAAGCCTTCGCTATCATAAAGAGCAAGGTCGAGATCAGTTCTAGAGATTAACGGCTGCTCATTTTGCTCACGACAATAAAGTTGGAGCAAAATTTGCTGAGCTGCACCATTCTGTAATTCACTCATTGTGACTTCCCTTTCTCATTGCTCTGCGTTAGACGCTGTATTGATCAACAAATTCTATTTAAAGCGGGTTACACAAGCTCGTAAGAAACCACATACAGTTGAGAGATACCCGGATAGATATCTTGAATCACACCCTTGAGGACTTCTAGCGTCATGTTCTCTTGCTCCGCATGGAACTCACCTAAGTCATCAAACAAGATTGGTTCTACACTAATGATCTTAAGATTACAGAATACACGTCCCTGCTCTAGCGTTGATACTTCTACAACGCTACCTGGCTGGTAATTGCGCTCAGATTCATCGCGAATAGTAATCGTCTTCTTGCCAGAAAGGATGTCAGTTTCAAAACGTTCGAAGAACGTCATAGTAGTCGGTGCGGTCATTTATCTCGGTCGCTTAACATTTAAAGGTTAGGTAAATGTTTATGTACCAGAATGCTTGTTCAAGCGAATAAAAATTAGATGCGAGAGAATGCGGCAAAGCCAAATAGCAGGCAATAAAAAAGGAGAACCGAAGTTCTCCTTTTATTAAACCTTTAAGCTAACTCTAAATTATAGAGATGCTTTCGCTTTTTCAACTAGAACAGCAAATGCTGCTTTGTCGAATACTGCGATGTCAGCAAGAATCTTACGGTCGATCTCGATAGATGCTTTCTTAAGGCCATTGATGAAACGGCTGTAAGATAGACCATTTTGACGAGATGCCGCGTTGATACGTGCAATCCAAAGTTGACGGAATTGACGTTTCTTGTTGCGACGGTCACGGTAAGCGTATTGACCAGCTTTGGTAACTGCTTGGAAAGCTACGCGGTAAACACGTGAACGTGCTCCGTAGTAACCTTTAGCTTGTTTTAGAACTTTCTTATGACGTGCACGAGCTTGTACACCACGTTTTACGCGAGGCATTATGCTTCTCCTAAACTAAACGAATTTATAAACTAAAAAGAATTAAGCGTATGGCATCATACGTAGAACTTGAGCAACTTCACATTTAGGAAGGATCGAGTTCGGACGTAGCTGACGCTTGTTCTTAGTAGTACGCTTAGTCAGGATGTGACGTTTACCAGCGTGCTTAAACTTAATACCACCAGCAGTTTTCTGGAAACGCTTAGCAGCACCTTTGTTGGTTTTCATCTTAGGCATGATGAATAACTCCGCATTGTTGAGTTGTTAATAACATAGTAATTAGGGCGAATAAAACCCCGCAACCTGAGGCTGCAGGGTTTAATTACTTGCAAAGCCGTTAATTACTTCTTTTTAGGGGCCAACACCATGATCATCTGGCGACCTTCAATTCTCGTTGGGAAAGATTCGACAACTGCAAATTCTTCAGTATCTACTTTCAAACGATTAAGAACGTCAACACCGATTTCTTGGTGAGCCATTTCGCGGCCACGGAAGCGAATTGTTACCTTCACTTTGTTGCCGTCTTCAAGGAAACCAGTCAGGTTGCGTAGTTTTACCTGATAGTCTCCAATATCAGTTCCAGGTCGGAATTTAATTTCCTTGATCTGAACCTGCTTTTGCTTTTTCTTCTGCTCTTTCGCAGCTTTGCTCTTCTCGAAGAGGAACTTACCGTAGTCCATCACACGACAAACTGGCGGCTCGGCGTTAGGGCTGATCTCTACAAGATCCATACCAGCTTCATTTGCAGCTTCCATCGCTTCAGCGATTGTTACTACACCAACAGCTTCGCCGTCTGCGCCAGTTAGACGCACTTCACGAACGCCACGAATGTCACCGTTTAAACGGTGCTGGTTTTGTTTGGCCGGTTGTTGGCCACGTCTTCCGCCTTTAATAGCTATTCCTCCAGATTGAGCTTACGGCTTGAAACCTCGGCTTGGATGTATGAAATAAAGTCATCCACTTTAAATTTGCCAAGGTCCTTACCTTTACGTGTACGTACTGCAATTTCGCCGGCTTCCATTTCTTGGTCACCACACACAAGCATGAACGGTACACGTTTCAAAGTATGTTCGCGGATTTTAAAGCCAATCTTCTCATTTCTCAAGTCTGCTTTGACTCTAAATCCACTTTTTTGCAGTTTTTTCGCAATTTCTTGTACATATTCAGACTGTTTGTCTGTAATGCCCATAACAATTGCTTGTTCTGGCGCCAACCACGTTGGGAAGAAGCCAGCGTATTCTTCAATAAGAATACCGATGAAGCGTTCTAGTGAACCTAAAATCGCGCGGTGAATCATAACTGGCGTGTGACGCTCGTTATCTTCACCTACGTAAGTTGCACCTAAACGTTCTGGTAATGCAAAATCGAGCTGCACTGTACCACATTGCCATGCGCGGTCCAAACAATCATGCAAAGTAAATTCAATCTTAGGTCCGTAGAACGCACCCTCGCCTTCTTGAATCTCGTATGCAATCTCCATCGCCTCAAGCGCTTGCTTAAGATCGGCCTCTGCACGGTCCCACATTTCGTCTGAACCTACACGCTGTTCTGGACGAGTAGATAGCTTAACAACAATGTTTTCGAAACCGAAAGTTGTGTAAGTATCGTAAACCATTTCAATACAAGCTTTAACTTCTTGCTGAACTTGGTCTTCAGTACAGAATACGTGAGCATCATCTTGAGTGAAGCCACGAACACGCATAATGCCGTGAAGTGCGCCAGACGGCTCGTTACGGTGACATGAGCCAAACTCAGCCATACGTAGCGGTAGATCACGGTAAGATTTCAAACCTTGATTAAAGATTTGAACGTGACCAGGACAGTTCATTGGCTTGATCGCGTATTCACGGTTCTCTGAAGAAGTCGTGAACATCGCTTCAGCGTACTTATCCCAGTGACCAGAACGTTCCCAAAGAACACGGTCCATCATTAATGGGCCTTTTACTTCCTGGTAATCGTACTCAGTCAGCTTCTGACGAATAAATACTTCTAGCTCACGGAAGATAGTCCAACCGTTGTGATGCCAGAACACCATGCCTGGTGCTTCTTGCTGCATGTGGAATAGATCTAAGTGCTTACCGATTTTACGGTGATCACGCTTAGCCGCTTCTTCTAGGCGCACTAGGTGAGCCTTAAGCGCTTTCTTGTCATGGAATGCAGTGCCGTAGATACGTTGAAGCATCTTGTTGTCACTGTTACCACGCCAGTAAGCACCTGCTACGTTAAGTAGTGTGAAGTGTTGGCAGAAGCCCATATGTGGAACGTGGGGACCACGACACATATCGATGTATTCTTCATGATGGTACAGGCCTGGACGATCGTCTTTAGAAACGTTCTCATCCAAGATTTCGATTTTGTAAGTCTCGCCGCGAGCTTCGAATGCGTCACGCGCTTCCTGCCAGCTAACTTTCTTCTTAACAACCTGATACTTGGTCTTCGCTAGCTCTTTCATACGCTTTTCAATCTTTTCTAGATCTTCTTGCGTTAGAGAGTGCTCAAGGTCGATATCGTAGTAGAAACCGTTATCAATAGTAGGACCGATCGCCATTTTCGCTTCTGGAAAAAGCTGCTTAATCGCGTGACCTAAAAGGTGAGCACAAGAGTGACGAACGATCTCAAGGCCATCAACTTCATCTTTAGCTGTGATGATTTCTAGGCTTGCATCGTTTTCGATAAGATCACAAGCATCAACACGCTCGCCGTCTACACGACCAGCAATGGTTGCTTTCGCAAGACCAGGACCGATTGATAGGGCAACATCTAGAGTTGATACAGGGTTGTCAAATTGACGCTGACTACCGTCAGGAAGAGTAATAATTGGCATTATTTGTCCTTTACAGTGGTGTTGCACACCAAGCAACACATGAAAATTATTTAATATATTCAATTCAAAAAGTTAGAAAACTTAATGGGGATATATGTAAGAATTGGTACAAATTTAGGCACAAATACAGATGTGCCTTTATAAGTACTGGGGCATTGTAACGAATTAACATGAAATAACAATGCAGCACTTAAGGCAAAGCATGAGAACTATGTCTTTATTTCTTTCTAGGCTAAATCATGTTTCAGCAAGTATTGTACTCTATTGGGAAGAAGTTTCTTCTACAGCGGGGTCGGTTTTGGAATTGGCCCTCTCGCGATAGTTAATGAAGTTCATATACTTAGGCATCGTCGATCGCAACAAGACACCACCATTTTTCTTCTCTCCCGCGACACCAAACATAATAAAGTGAGAGCCCTTAAATCGTTCTAAGGAATTCAGCTTATAAACTCTCATAACGTCTTCTTTTAGCTCTTTTGGCAAGATTAGAGATGGGTCTTTAGGCCCGCCATAATTGAGAAATAGCGTCCCATCTTTATTCTCTTTATAGTTATTAATCTCTCCCCAAAAAATCTGCTGAGTTCTAAAGTCATCTTCTTTAATTTTTGAGACTTCAACTAAGTTGTCTCTAAGCATACCATTGAGAAGCTCGCGCCCTGAGTCGGCGGTAATCTTAATAGTTTTACCCTCACCATAGCCTGGGTTTTTAACCAAATAACTTAATATCTGACGTAAAGATTTACTATCCGGAAAATCACTATTATTGCCTCCTGCTTTTACTGCTTGTGGAGACGGGGTCCAATTATGTTCCTCATCTTGATGCTTGTCCGCTGGCGTTGATACTTCAATAGAGTCATGTTTAGTTTTATCAAGGTTTACATGTATATCGGTATTGCTTTTTTCCAGATCATCGTCGTGAGCTTCATTTTCCATATCTTCAGCAACTAACATCGATGTTGCCTTCTCACACCCTTTTAGATGATGTGCATTAAAGCAGGCTGCACGAGTTACCTCTCGAACTGTATAAGATTTGGTGTGCCAAGCTTTCTTTTTGCACTCTAAGCATCTAATCAAGCCTTGATACTTATCGGTATCTTTCTCGAAAGTTTCAGTATCAACTACTGAACCATCAAGTTCAAATTCCACATATCTCATACACAACCCCTAAAAATCATCTACATGCATATATAACCAAAACGAAATGAATACATCTAGTTTCATACATTTATATAATTTTAAAAAACTGTGTCGATCACAATTTGAGCTAATCCTTAAACTTACTCTTTAAACTCAATCTCTTGATTTAATGCCTTCCTAGCCTCATAATTAAATTTCACTGGCAAAATCCAGTGACGGGATTGGTCCCCCGTTTTAGTGAGTTAATCTCTATGCACAAAAGGATGTATAAAACATCCAGCTATTTGCTGGTTTTTTTATGCATGCGATTCAGCACACCCAAATTATGGTGGACTGGATTGGGCAGCTTCGGCTGGCCGTTTCCTTTTGTGGCGGTAGGACCAACCCGATTCAGTTCACCACCCAAAGTTTGGTCCCTTTGCGTGGTGATTAAAAACCACGAATCACAAAAGGGGTTATCCCATGAATAACCAAATTCGAGTACCATTTCACGGAGCAAATTTATTCGTTGTTAAACACAACGGTGAACCTTACACTCCAATGAAACCAATTGTTGAAGGTATGGGTTTAGATTGGAGTTACCAATCCCGCAAACTTGGTAGTAATAAAGAAAGGTGGAGTGCTGCTTTTATAGCAACAGTTGCTCAAGATTCTAAAAACCGCGATTTACTCTGCATCCCGCTTCGAAAACTCTTCGGCTGGCTCCAAACACTCCAACCTAATCGAGTCCGCAAAGAAATCCGCGACAAAGTGATACAATACCAAAACGAATGTGACGATGTTCTTTGGCGATACTGGAACCAAGAAACCAACCAACTCCCCACCCCAAGTACAATCCCTGTTACCACCAAACTTTTAATGACATTAGAAAATGGCCGCGTGATCGGTACTGTTCCGATTGGTGATGATGTGATGGTATTCGAGCGCTCAAGGCTTCCAGAATTGCTACGTGAGCCTGGTTACTTTTCTATTGAGGATTACGCGAAAATTGCTGAGACGGCGAATGCTAGATTGGCGGAGCTGCTAGTAGTGAAAGGAAAGAGCTGGTGAGTTGAAATGATTAAAATTCTTTCCCATTATCCAATATATGCTCGATAACTCCATATGATTCAGATGCTGTGATCTTTACAAACCCACTTTCTTCCAATGTGGTAATAGAAATATCAGCTGACATTTTCGCAAGACTTTGACTTTAGACAGGACATGTATAAGAAGTACTCCCTTAGCTCAGACCAAGGTAATCTCCTCGACTAGCAATTGAGGAGATTATGAATGTGTAATTTTAAAAAAGATACCTAACATATATCGAAAACAATGGTTTAACATAAAGTTTCGGCTCTTGAGGGTAATACCTCAAAGATTCAATTATAAGACTGAAATTTTGATTTCTAAGTACTAGAATATATAATACACATTTTCCATTTTACTAGGTTTGCTATGCATTTGAATGATATAGATATTCGGCCTCGATTGATTGAATTTTTAAACTCTAAGGCTCTAAAGCCTAGATGTATTTTAGAGGAACTGCATGTCCATAGAGGTAACGCTATAGCTGATGTTGTCACAGTTCATTCGGAAGCTCATTGCTATGAGATTAAAGGTGATAAAGACAAGATTGAACGCTTAACTAGACAGGGGGAATACTATAACAAGGTGTTTAGAAAGATCTCTTTAGTAACCACTGAGCGTAAATTACAAGAGGCAATCAAGAAATCACCGAATTTTTGGGGGATTATTGTCGCCTACAATTCACAGGGACAAGTGAAATTTAAACATGTGCGTAAGACTAGTACTAATCCCTATTTTGATAAGGAATTAGCACTTGCTACTTTATGGAAGAGTGAACTGACAAACCTAAATGATGAATTTGAGTTAGCTATTCCGAGTAAGACAAACAAAAGAGATTTTGCTACAGAGTTGTCCGAGAAAATGAGTAAAATTCAAATTAACCGCTCTATAGCTAACCTTCTTGCGACTAGAATCGCTTAATCAATAGTGACAAATCATGAATGTCATATGTGCGTTGATCAGATATTTGCCAATTGAGTGAGGTAGCGCATCAGTTCCGATACCTTTTGACTTATCATAAAGGTACTTGTCTCCTATGGAATACTTCTCGTTCCGGTAAAAGTGGTAGTTCACTAACTTCAAGCACATATCGTCATATTGTTTTGCTCCTCTAGGGTGGGTTTCAATTGCCCCACCTCTCAAGAAGTGCTGTTCATGGTCGTATGAATAGATAATTTTCGGAGTCATTATCTTTCTTAGAGCTGCTTGTGGGATATTTGCATCTGAATAGTTAGGAGATATGACGGTATAGTCACCGAATTCAATATGTGCTCCTAGCTCATTGGCGACAAATTCATGTATCTCACATTCTTTCCGAGATACGGTTACTTCAGATAAAACTGGTAATATGTCCGCAATCGAAGCATGAATTGAAGATCCAGCTATTATGATTTTTTCAAAAGTATATTCTTCAGTAACGGATTTGATGAACTGTATAATTTTATTAGATAAATCAATTACATCAGCATCGGCACAAAGTCTACAATCCAGAATCAGGTGGAACTTAGTGTATTTATCTTTCGCAAGTTCAATTAGATCTGTGAATTCACCTTCTATCAGCGTATAGCTTACAAAATCTTCTTGGTCCAAACGAATGGCTAACGTATCACTAATAATTAGTGGGCTGACGATAGAATTGATTCTTTGGGGGGTACGATCGAGACCGACAACAGGGATATAGTTGATGTCTTTGAATGTATCAATCAAGAAGTTATAAACGATATCACCGTTGATGAGTACCGAGTCGTCAATATCGTAATCATCAATATAAAAACCATTGGCTTTTTTAAAGTTTAACTCATACTTCCTAACACCTCTGGTGATCGTATTTTCAACGTCAGTGCTAGTGATATCCTGTTTAGTCGCTAAATCAAAAAATGGAGTTATTGAAGAAATTTCATCATCTTCTAATGCTTTCAAAGCACCAATTTCAGCAACTTTAAACTTAAGAAATGGAGTGTATTTATTCACGGAATAGGAGCTCCCTTGTATCAAACTGATTAGTTAAAGAGCTGAATTTTCGATAGTCACCCCTTTCATTTTGAATGCGACCAGCCACAATTGCTGGGTGTATTCCATGTTGCTTTGAGAAAGCTAATAAGGATGCTTCCTTCAAATCACGCCTTGCGTGGCATGTTCTCCAAATATGTCTTGGGATTAGAGAATCACCAGCAAGCTTATCTGCTTCTAATTCGACTAGATCTTCACTAATCGAATCTAGGTCATCAATAATGTAGTTATCTAATTGCTCATAGTGCAATGCCACATGGGCTAGCTCATGCATCAACGTAAACCAAAAGTTATCTAACCTTTTATACCTAAGGCTCATTGCAACAACAGGATGCCCTGTTTTCAACTTGAATACAGCACCATCAGTTTTAAGCCCTTCCACTGATAGTTCAACAATAAAAATTATTCCTCTTTTAGCTAAGTCGAGCTCTATTTTTTTCAAATACTCTGGCTCCAAACTGGCTTTTGCAAAATCTGTAAGATCTTGCTTTGTTAAGCCTTCAAATTTTGGAAGATCATTCATAGCAAGTGATAGATTAGCTAAATTTTTAACACGAGAAAGCCAGTAATTAACTAAAGCAGTATTGGTGTTTTCTTGCTTTCTGAACAAAGGTGCGCTTGATTTTCTTGAGTGGACTTCTCTAAGTAAATTCAATTTTACTGTATTAGGATCGGTTTTTAGCTTGGCAGGTAAGCTTGCGAATTGAGCTTGACTTTCTATAAATGACTCGAAAATATCTCTAGATGTACTAGATTTACCTGCGTCACCATTAACTATTAGTGAATCAAACTTGGATGTTGTCATGCTATTTCCCCCAAAAACTGTTGCTTGGGTTTTTCTAGCATCTCGAAGTACGCCAGACTATCTTTATCTAATCTATTCACGCGAATCATTCCAATTTTTGAATAGAAACCTTCAGCTTTCGGTAGAGAGTGCAGCGAAAACCCTTTCTTCATACCAAGATCATTTTCTGCATGCAAAATTACCGTTTTCAATAATAGAGAATCACATTGTGATGCTGAGCCTAGATCCCAACCATGTACAATATCTGCATTGAATTTATTTCCTTCACAGTCAGATATCTCACACGTTTCAATGGATGTTGTGCCACCAAAGTTAGTTCGGCCACTATCTAGCAGCTGTTGTAGTTCTCGTATAGTTTTCATTGTTTTACAACTCTACAGGGGTCTGGTTGCATAATAAACTAAACTGCTTAATAGACCTAATATAAAAGTGGTAAAATAGGTTAAGATGTGAGGCTGTTTACTTTTCTATTGAGGATTACGCAAAAATTGCTGAGACGGCAAATTCTAGATTGGCGGAGCTGCTAGTGGTGAAAGGAAAGAGCTGGTGAGTTGAAATGATTAAAGGCGCCGATTGGCGCCTTAGTCGTTTGTATGACTCTTCTGCTTTCAACAAGTTAACCCCCGCTCATTTGATGTAATTTGAGTCTATAACTTAGTCTCATTAATCAACAAAAAAGCTAGCCACTCTATTAAGTACTTGTTTAAAAATTGAGTGCTTCTCAACCACGGGCTTTATTGGATGCTTATCAAGTTTGGCGCTTGACTCTGGCTTAACATCAACAGTCACTGTGTTTTGTTTTACTTTGTCTACATCCACAGTTATTTGGGGTTCTGTTGAAGTTTGTGAGTTCAAACCATCAATGACTTCATGAGACTGAATATTGGAACTATTGTCAGAGGTTGACGCTTCATGGTTATCATCCGGTTTAAGCTGCTGGATTTCTATGGGGTCCCCTAAATATTCGTTTCGTGGAGGTAGGTTTTCTTCAATTTCTTCGGCGAAAGGTATGTTAGGTTGGACGCGTGATGAATTTTCGACTGGCGGAACAATTACCTCCGCTTTTCTGTTGAAGCCCAAACAGTTGTTTTCTAATTTTACTCTCTCTCCCGTAAACACATATAGGAACTGGGCATAATCGCATTCAAAAATATGCTTCTCAGACTCATTTTGTCTACCAATAAAGTAAACTGAAGCTACTTCGTTTTTTTTCTGTGCCAGCGCCGCAAATCTCTGAGCTCTTTTCAGTTCATCTACGATTGCATTACGTTCTCGATTAGACCACTCTCTACAACATAGCTTTAACTCAAACCATTTTGAACTTTGAGGTTCTTTCACATTTAGAGTTATAGAAATGACGTCCTTAGAGGTGAATAATTCAGAGGTAAACCTAAGGTCTGCGTAAAAAATATGACCCGGCTTGTAAGACTCTATATTGCTCCAATTAAAAATCTGTTGAAACACAGAACGATATTTACCTTTGACATCAGGTAAAGTCAATGGCTCCAAGGCGTTATTCTCAACATCTTGCATATAAAAAATTGTTGCCGCTGCGACACTACTTGAAAGCTTCCCCTGCCCCTTACCGTTACCCTTCTTACCAGTCGAATTACCATTTTTTGTATTTGTTAATGTATTACCGGAACCGGGTCCACCGTTTCTTTTTAGTTCACTGTCATCTTTTGGTAACATGATCTCAACGACTTTAGGCAAAACCCAATGCTTTCTGCCTTTAGCGTCAATAGCTTCTCTACCTCCAAATTCAGGTGAGAAGCAGCACCCCATGCTATGTCCATCGAGATACTTATAGTATGGCTGATAAACGTTATGCTCTTTATATGAACAAGGAATGGCTACGTATCGACAAAGTGGATTGGGACAAAAGTACTTTGATTTTTCAATATATGCTTTTGGAAACTCTTTGAGCATAAAAGCGTATTCAATATTGTCTGATGTCTCATTATATGCTCGATCCATTTATGACCTCCAAACCAAATATTCCAATTTGTTTCATATGTGAGATGGAATTGCAATTTTTATAAAATTAACCAGACAAATATTAGGCATTGATCGAATTCACTGGCGTTACGCATCACGCTCAGTCTTGGTTCTTCCAGCCATATTGTAAAAATCTTAGGGCTGGTGGTGACCATACAACCCGAAAAATTTTCATTTCGCGCGGTGTGGGCCCGTTTGAACATTTATAGGCTCCAGAAGAACCTATCTAATTAATTTATATACATAATCTAAAATCACCCGTGAGCTCTCATAACAGCGACAGCACAATCAAACGCTTGTTTGATACGGTTCAGCGAGAAACCAAACGACGATACCGAAACTCAACTCCACCAAAATCTAACCCAACATTTACTCTTGTTAGGTAGCATCTCAGATATAAACTTCTCAAAAGAGAACTTGCCCAACTTGGTGACAAATCACATCGCTTAGCAATAAGTTGCGCTGTCACTTCTTCATGCTGTTTTATCGAATCCAATACTCTCAATTGTGTCTTACTCAACCTCACCCATTTCACCTGGTGCGGAGCAAGTCGCGCAGCCGCCACTAAACGTGACTCAAATCACCTTTTTGCTCAAAATTACCCATACTAATACTGTCCTCTGCAATTATGATCTAGATGGTTTTTACTTGTTGATCTAATAGATCATTTTCAATGTGAACGTTTTTTAAAAATCAGCAATAAGACAGTCTCGCCAGCAATTTTTTAGCCACGAATGATAGGTTTCATATGCTAGCGGTAACTTCCCTTCCCCTCCTCTTTCCAGTCAAGCTGTATCAACTCGACTATTTGTCCTATCTCTTGTGAGTACGCCCTTCCAACTTATCTCTTACAAACGAGTTATTTAGAACTAAGCTATATAGAAGCAACGGAATGCGGATGAGGTGCATATGGGAAAACAGGCTGTCTTTATATCGTTCATACCACCTTTACCATTACTAATAGCAACTGTTGTTTTTACTCCAACCGCATGGGCCAACAAAGATTACGGCCCGCTAATTAGTTATACCCAAGCACCATTGCAGTCCGTTCGTCTTACTCCAACGCTCCGCTCTGGCTTTCCGCTCGAAGAAAACAAGCTTGAAGTATTTGCTTCTTTAACCGCCGCGAGTATATGGGCTAACTCTCACGACTATCATTTAGACTATTATCAGAATCAACTTCAAACAGGGCTGAAATGGCAACTAACAACAGCATGGCAAATAGAGTTCAACTACCGCTGGTTATACGCCGCCAACAATCACCTTGATAAGGTCATCATCAATTACCACGATCTATTTGGCATCGACCAAGCAGGGCGGGAACGTAAAGACAGACACCAATTTGATGTTTACGCGCCAAGCCATGGCATCAATATCAGTGACTTCTCTGGCGACACGCTGACAAGTGCTTTCACACTCTACACTCAATACCAAATCATAGACCTTGAAAACCATGGACTATCTTTTGGTGTCTCCCTTTATCACAACAACGTCAACCACAGTGCATTTAAGGGAAACAGCACCGAACAAAGCGCTCAACTCAACTATGCATACCAACTCGACATCAATACCTTCTATACAAGCTTAGGGTTGGCTAATCAGTCTAATCGAGAGGTGGAAAATAGTTTTACACATAAGAAAACAACATGGTCATGGATGGGAGGATATCAACTCACGCTATTTGAAAACCATGAATTGCACCTTGAGTATCGTTGGTATGAAGGCGCCGAAGACGGTAACACTGAGTTTTCAGAAGCCGCAAATGAAATAATGCTTGGATATCGCTACCTAATGCAACGTTCAGCGATCGAGATATCCATTATCGAAAACATCTTCAACATGGACAACTCCACCGATGTTGCCTTCCAATTGGCTTATCGTCATCAGTGGTAAGTCCATTTAAGGTCGAGATAGTAGAATTAAAAAAGCCGAACGGTTAAGTTCGGCTATAGAAATCGTACTGTCTTGTCTCTATTAATAGAAAGAGCATCTACTAACAGAGAGAGCAACTACGCACTCATGATTCTTGATACAGCGTTGCGAATGTCTGAATCGGCCGCGTTAGCTGGCAAGCTGAATGAGATGTATTGGTCGCCTCGGAAGCTCATTGAGCGGTCGATTTCTGCTAGGCAGTGAACCATTGAACCTTCAACGATGAATGACAGCTCGATCTCTTTATTATTCATGAAGCCGCCGCTGCGAAACTCAATCTCTTGGTAACAGCCCGAACGAGAGGCAAAGCTGTTGCCTTTTAAGAAGCCCTTCTCTACGTCTGCTTTCACCATTGCCATACCCGATGCTTCCACGCCTTGGATGATTTTAGCAACTGTTGGCAGTGGATGTACGGAGATAAAGTCACGGTCTTTAGGGTCAATCGCGAAGCCTATATCTAGGTTGGTTTCAACCCACACATGGCATTGGTTCGTTTGTGCGTTCAACGCGGTGACTGGCGTTTCATCATGTAACTTAAGTCGGAATGGAACCAGTTTGGTTTCGCCCGGTTGGATAACGAAAGGCTCTACCGCTTGAATACGACCCAGTGAAAAGGTTTCGTAGCTGGTACTGTCTTCCGTTTCTACTTTTACTTCTGTGTTGAGAACCAAGTTAATCAAGTCGATTTGTTGTTCAACGTCGCCACCAACAATGTGAACATTGCCAGACAACTCTCCACCTTGGAAAACTTCAATATTATCTAAGACAGTATCAACCTTTGCTGCACCGATGCCCAACGAGGCCTTTAATTTCTTAAACATATTATTTCCCTTTCTAATTATCTGATTTACGAATAGTTATTGCGTGACAATTTGCGACACTTGCCTCACAGAATCAAGCAATTTGCCCCATCTATGTTGAATAAGGTCACATTGCCCGAGGAAATGTTGAAATCGTGAAAAATTCCGTTACTCTATTTGTATAGTCAAATAAGGTTTCATTATGTCGAAAGCGCCGCTCTACCTTCAGATAAAACAGTTCATAGACGAGAATATCACCAGTGGTCACTGGCCAGTGGGTTACCAGATAACCACAGAGCTAGAACTCACTGAGCAGTTCAAAGTGAGCAGAATGACAGTCAATAAAGCCATTCGAGATCTGGTGTCTGAAGGCAAGCTAATCAGGAAACCAAGGCTGGGTACTTTTGTTTGTGAACCCGACGAAAAAGCGCAATCTCCCCTGCTTGATATCAACAACATCGCGCAAGAGATCAAAGACCGAGGCCAAACGTATACTAGTCAAGTTATCAAGCACGATAGTATCAAGGCTGATGAAAGCACCGCCACACGGTTAGGTGTAATGATCAATGCCGAAGTATTCTATAGTGAAATCATCCACTTTGCGGACAACGCGCCGATTCAATTGGAAGCGCGCTGGGTGAACTCTCAAGCCGCACCAAAATACCTAGAGCAAGACTTTTCAACCTCTACGCCCAACGAATACCTTTCAAAAAACTGCCCGTTGAGTGCTATCGAGCATACGGTTGAAGCCATTATTCCTGACTCTCAAATCAGAACGTCACTAAAGCTATCTGAATCAGAGCCTTGCCTTCTTTTGAATAGAAGAACATGGAGCAAAGAGCGCCTAATCAGCTTTGCATTGCTCTACCATCCTGGTTCTAAGTACAAATTAAGCTCCAAGATACTTCTAGATTAAAGAACATCATCCTGATCGCCGATCACATTTTTGCAACATCAACTTGATTCGGGTCAGCGTTTAGCCTATTTATTTGTATATACATTTAATGTTTAGCAAAGATCTAGGTGATTATGAATTTGATCCTCAAAAACGCACGAGTGGTCTCCATGAGCTCGGGAGCCGATGGTTATCAGCCCTCTTCCCCTCAAGATATCGTTATCGAAAGCGGTAAAATAGTGTCCATCTCTTGTTCAAACCAAGGCGTACTTGCTTCTGAGTTAGAACAAGTAAGTGTTGATGGTTCTTTGGATTACATCACCTATGATTGCAAAAACAAGTTAGTCACCCCTGGGCTGATTGATTGCCACACTCACCTCGTATTTGCGGGTAATCGTGCCAATGAATTTGAGCAGCGTTTGAATGGTGTGTCTTACACCGACATCGCCAAGCAAGGCGGCGGCATTCTAGCGACAGTAACCGCGACCCGCGCAGCGAAAGAGTCTGAGTTGGTTGAAATGGCATTACCGAGACTTGATGGCCTACTAAGAAGTGGCGTAACCAGCATCGAAGTAAAATCGGGTTATGGTTTAACGCTTGATGATGAACTCAAAATGTTACGCGCAGCCAAAGCGTTAGAGAATCATCGCCGAATTAAGATCACCACCACTCTCCTTGCAGCGCATGCTGTGCCACCTGAATATAAAGAACAACCGGACAGCTATATCGATTTGGTTTGCCAAGAGATCATTCCTAAAGCTGCAGAGCAAGGCCTAGCCGATGCGGTTGACGTGTTCTGCGAATCTATCGGTTTCAACCTAGAACAAACCGAACGTGTATTTGCAGCAGCCAAAAAACATGGGCTCGCGATTAAAGGCCACACAGAACAACTTTCTAATATGGGCGGCAGCGCGCTTGCAGCGAAATACGGTGCTCTCTCTGTTGACCATGTTGAGTACCTTGATGAAACTGGAGTCAAAGCACTGGCTGAATCAGGCACAGTTGCCACCTTGCTACCCGGCGCTTTCTATTTCCTAAAAGAGACTCAACAACCGCCCGTTGCCCTACTTCGTGAACACAACATTCCAATGGCGATCGCGACCGACTTAAACCCCGGCACTTCTCCCTTTGCTGATTTAACGCTGATGATGAACATGAGCTGCACCCTGTTTGGCACGACGCCTGAAGAAGCGCTACGCGGTGTAACTTGTAACGCTGCGGCTGCCATTGGCGACTCACAAACCAAAGGCAAAATTGAAATTGGTTATGCCGCTGATTTTGCTATCTGGAATATCGAGCACCCTGCCGACTTAAGCTATCAAGTTGGTGTTCCTCATCTGCATAAACGCATTGTTAATGGCGAGGTATGTCATGACTCAATCTAATTCCAACAGCATTCAAAAGAACGCAACAACCGTGCATAACTTTGTGTGGACAGGGCGTAATGATCTTGAAGATGGCGCACTCGGTACTCGCGTTCATCACATTACCAAACAAGTGCAAAGTAGCGATTTAAGTAACGAGCTGACTGACGGTGCTATCGCCTTGGTAGGCTTTGCCAGCGACGCCGGTGTTGCAAGAAATAAAGGACGCGTGGGCGCGAAACAAGCGCCTAACCTGATACGCCAAGCTCTGGCGAATATGGCTTGGCACAGTGACGCTCACATCGCGGACCTTGGTGATATCGAATGCAATGATGGTCCACTCGAAGTCTGCCAAAAACAGTGTGCTTCGGTTATTGCCAATGCTTTAGCAACCAACAAAGTGATTACCCTTGGCGGAGGTCACGAAGTGGCTTGGGCATCTTTCCAAGGGCTTGCTGAGCATCTACATAAAAAAGCTGAACACCTACATCAAACGGAACACCTTGATAAAGGTCAGACAGAACGCAAACCTAAGATCGGCATCATTAACTTTGATGCTCATTTTGATCTTCGTGAATTTGAAAGCAACATCGCCGACGTTAAACCCAGTTCAGGTACGCCTTTTAATCAGATCAGCGATTACTGCCACACACATCAATGGCCGTTTCATTACGCTTGCCTTGGCGTGAGTGCTGCTAGCAATACCAAAGCGCTGTTTAATAAAGCTGACCAACTGGGCGTTTGGTATGAACACGACCGCAACATGACCCAAGTGAACCAAGTCGCTCAACTGGTTAAGTTACAAAAATTCATCGCTGAGTGTGATTACCTCTATCTCACTATCGACCTTGACGTATTTCCAGCAGCGACAGCGCCGGGCGTCAGTGCACCAGCGGCAAGAGGCGTGAGCTATGAAGCACTCGCTCCTTTTCTAGAACAGATTTTCAAACACAGTGAAAAACTCATTATCGCGGACATTGCGGAATACAACCCAGACTACGACATCGATAGCCAAACTGCTCGATTGGCGGCACGTTTGTGTTGGGATATAGCCAGTGCAATGGCCAGCGACTAATCCAGCTATACCGATAACTACAACTACAACTACAACTACAACTACAACTACAACGATATAACGTGAAACAGAAGGAATTCCAAAATGACGGAACACCACAACAGTGACCCTCGTCTCGACACGACTCGCGAAATTCGCGCACCTCATGGCACCACTTTGCGCGCTAAATCTTGGTTAACAGAAGCACCACTGCGTATGCTGATGAACAACCTAGACCCTGATGTGGCAGAACATCCACATGCACTGGTTGTGTATGGCGGTATTGGTCGCGCTGCGCGTGATTGGAAATGTTATGACAAGATTGTTGAAGTATTAGAGCGTTTAGAAGACGACCAAACGTTGCTTGTTCAATCAGGTAAACCTGTGGGCGTGTTCCCGACTCATAAAAACGCGCCTCGCGTACTGATCGCGAATTCTAACCTTGTTCCACACTGGGCGAACTGGGAGCACTTCAACGAGCTAGATAAAGAAGGCTTGATGATGTACGGCCAGATGACCGCAGGCAGCTGGATTTACATTGGCTCTCAAGGCATCGTTCAAGGTACTTATGAAACGTTTGTCGCTATCGCGAAGAAGCACTTTCAAGGAGAAGCAAACGGCAAGTGGGTTCTAACGGGTGGTCTTGGCGGTATGGGCGGTGCTCAACCTCTCGCAGCTACAATGGCTGGCTTTTCAATGATCGCGGTTGAATGTGATGAATCACGAATCGACTACCGCTTGCGTACTGGCTATGTAGACAAAAAAGCCACCAGCATCGATGAAGCGATGGCAATGATTAAAGAATCAGACACGCCAATCTCTGTTGGCTTGCTTGGTAACGCAGCAGACGTATTCCCAGAGCTTGTTGAACGCAATATCACGCCTGACGTAGTGACTGACCAAACCTCTGCCCACGATCCGCTGAACGGCTACTTGCCTCAAGGTTGGACGATGGAGAAAGCAGCACAAGAACGAACCATTGATGAAGCTAAAGTAGTGAAAGCCGCTAAGCAGTCCATGGCCATTCAAGTACAAGCTATGCTAGATCTTCAGTACCGTGGCGCTGCGACCGTCGATTACGGCAACAACATTCGCCAAATGGCACTGGAAGAAGGTGTGGAAAACGCGTTTGATTTTCCAGGCTTCGTTCCAGCCTATATACGACCTTTATTTTGCGAGGGCGTCGGACCTTTCCGTTGGGCTGCCCTTTCTGGCGATCCTGAAGACATCTACAAAACAGATCAAAAAGTAAAAGAACTGATTCCAGATAACCCGCATCTACACAACTGGCTAGATATGGCGCGTGAACGCATTCAGTTCCAAGGCTTACCGGCTCGTATTTGTTGGGTTGGCTTGAAAGATCGCGAACGTTTAGGCCAAGCATTCAATGAAATGGTTAAAAATGGCGAACTGAAAGCGCCGGTTGTTATCGGTCGTGACCACCTAGATTCAGGTTCAGTGGCAAGCCCGAACCGCGAAACAGAAGGCATGATGGACGGGTCAGATGCCGTATCAGATTGGCCTCTATTGAACGCTCTGCTAAATACTGCAGGCGGCGCGACATGGGTTTCTCTGCACCATGGTGGTGGCGTTGGTATGGGCTTCTCGCAACACTCAGGAATGGTGATTTGTTGTGACGGCAGTGAAGATGCTTCACAGCGCATTGCTCGTGTACTTCACAACGACCCAGCAACAGGCGTAATGCGTCATGCTGATGCAGGTTACGATATTGCCAAGCAGTGTGCTAAAGAACAGAAGCTTGATTTGCCTATGCTAAACGAAGAACTTCGTCGCCTTTAATGTCTGGAGAAAACATGTTGAATTTATTACTTAAACCAGGACTTCTTGGCCTACCTGAACTGCGTAAGATTAGCCGTAGCCCTGTGAACTTATCACTTGATCCCGCAGCTATTCCTGATATTGAAGCGAGCATGCACGTTGTCGAACAAGTGATTGCGGAAGATCGTACCGTGTATGGCATCAATACGGGTTTTGGCTTGTTAGCAAATACCAAAATCGCCCCTGAAGATTTAGAAGTACTACAAAAAAGTATCGTGCTTTCTCACGCTGCGGGCATTGGTAAATTCATGTCTGATGAAACTGTGCGCTTGATGATGGTGCTAAAAATTAACAGCTTGTCTCGTGGCTACTCGGGTATCCGCCTCAAAGTGATTAATGCCCTTATCGATCTTGTGAACGCACAGGTTTACCCATGTGTTCCACAAAAAGGATCTGTGGGTGCTTCAGGAGATCTTGCTCCCCTCGCCCACATGAGTACGGTACTGCTAGGTGAAGGCCAAGCACGTCACAACGGAAAGATCATCACTGGCTTAGAAGCAATGCAGATCGCTGGCTTGGAACCAATCACACTTGCGCCAAAAGAAGGCTTAGCGCTGTTAAACGGCACACAAGCATCGACAGCATTTGCATTAGAAGGTCTGTTTGCAGCTGAAGACTTATTCGCGTCTGCAACCGTATGTGGTGCGATGTCCGTAGAAGCAGCGCTGGGTAGCCGTCGTCCGTTTGATCCGCGTATTCATCGCGTTCGTGGTCACCGTGGCCAAATGGATGCAGCACTTGCTTACCGTCATATGCTTGATCAAAAGAGTGAGATTGGTGAATCACACACTTGTTGTGAAAAGGTTCAAGACCCTTACTCACTGCGTTGTCAACCTCAAGTGATGGGGGCGTGTTTACAGCAGATTCGTAATTCAGCAGAAACCTTAAATATTGAAGCAAATGCCGTATCCGACAACCCGCTAGTTTTCGCTGACGATGGCGACATCATTTCGGGCGGTAACTTCCACGCAGAACCTGTCGCAATGGCAGCAGATAACCTTGCATTGGCCATTGCAGAAATTGGCAGCCTTTCTGAACGAAGAATGGCACTGCTGATTGATAGCGCGCTAAGCAAACTTCCACCTTTCTTGGTCGATAACGGCGGCGTGAACTCGGGCTTTATGATTGCTCAAGTAACGTCTGCAGCACTCGCTAGTGAGAACAAAACCTTGGCTCATCCGGCGTCAATAGACAGCCTGCCTACTTCTGCAAACCAAGAAGACCACGTATCAATGGCCACCTTTGCCGCTCGTAGGCTTAGATACATGGCTGAAAACACCCGTGGGATATTAGCAGTAGAATATTTAGCAGCAGCACAAGGGCTCGATTTCCGTGCTCCGAATCTATCTTCTCCTCGTGTGGAAGAAGCGAAACAGATTCTGCGTGAAAAAGTCAGCTTCTACGACAAAGACAGATATTTTGCTCCAGATATTGAGCAAGCTAACCTGTTACTCAAGTTATCCGTTCATAACCACTTAATGCCAGAAGGTACTTTATGTAGCTTTTAAAGCAAAAACATACTGAACAACACCATTAGAGTGTCATATAAACAAGGGCTATCGATTAGCCCTTGTTGCATTGAGCCAAAGGCCATATCTCCCTTGAAATCGTCACATACCATCCAACGTATTTATCTAATTGACTGATATATAAGCAAAGTTAACTGGATAGACCATTAGAACGAAGTTAGTTAGCTATAATCCCCGCCAGATTTGATGACTAATAGCGATACTATGTTTCTGACACCTTACTTTTCTACTGAAGACAATCAATTTCAATTCACTCGTGAACAGGCTAGCCACTTTGCTAAAAAAGTAGCTGCTGACTTCAACCCAATTCACGATGAAGACAACAAGCGCTTCTGCGTGCCTGGCGATCTTTTATTTGCAGTACTTCTGCAAAAAGAAGGCATCAGCCAAAAAATGCGTTTTGATTTTTCAGGTATGGTGGGTAACGGTATTGCGCTAAGCGTTGACAACAAATGTGAGAAAGAAAGCTCATTGGTTGACGAGAAAGGCAAAGAGTACCTACACATGTCTTGTGACGGTGAAAAGAGCCACGATCAAGCATTCATCGAGCACGTAGTAACAAATTACGTTAAGTTTTCAGGTATGAACTTCCCACATATCATGGTTCCTCTTATGGAAGAACAGCAAATGATGATCAACTGCCAACGTCCTCTTGTGATTTACGAGAGCATGGAAGTTGAATTTACTCGCCTAGACCTATCTCACCCAGAAGTTGAGTTCTCTAGTGCGACTTTTGATGTTGAAGGCAAGCGCGGTATCGTGACACTAAACTTTGATTTCAAAGAAGACGGCGAAGTAGTCGGTAAAGGCGTAAAGCGCATGGTAGCAAGTGGCCTTAAGCCATACGACCAAGCTTCTGTAGACGACCTAGTAAACCGCTTCAACGAACGTAAAGAGATGTTTCTAGCTCAGTTCGCAGCTGCCGCTTAATCAGCATCCTTATTTACATCACTTGATGTAAACAGCTAAAAACAAGATCAATAAAGCCCAGCTTGGTATCACAAGCTGGGCTTTTTCATTTCGATGACTAATGACATCAAGTCACTCAAGCCTGTATTCAAGTAAGAACTAAATCCAGCGCCTAACCTTTTGTTTGTAATCAACATATTCCGCACCGAATAATTGCTCTAGAGCGCGTTCTTCTGGCTTAATTTGGAACTGATTCATGTAGATTACGAATACAAAACTGAGTAAGACACTGAACAGGTTTTGGAAGAAGTAGCCAAAACAAAACAGTAGGATAAATAGCCCTAGATACATTGGGTTTCGCGTGTAGCCAAAGATTCCACTGTCCACAACTGCAGAAGCGGTGTCGACTTTGATCGGATTAACGGTGGTTTTCTGTTTGCGAAACTCCCATATGCCTGATATTCCAATAACACCACTCAAGACAATCCCGATACCGAGCACAACCATTCGATAAGGCAGTGCCAATGTTCCTTGGCTCAACTGCTGAGCGCAGAAGTATGATGCTACGAATACAATAATGAACAGTACAACGGGTGGTACTTTTAACTCTAGAAATTTCATACTTTTCCTTATTAACATTCCTTTGTTAGTTTAGAAAAAAGCCCAGCAATTGCTGGGCTAAATGTATTAAAGAATTTTTGCTAGCGCTTGTAATGGGTGAGCAAGCTTCTCACCTTCAAAACGCTTCACTTGGCTACGGCAAGAATAACCCGTCACCAAACAACGATCTTTTGGTAAGTCCTGCATTTGAGGCTTCCAGCTTAAACCGTATATGTCTTTCGACATTTGTAACTTATCAACTTCATGCCCGAAGGTGCCCGCCATACCACAACAGCCAACCGGAACGCTGGTTAACGCAGCACCAAAGTGCTTGAAGATAGTGCCCCACTCTTTTTCAGCGTTCGGCATTTTGGTTTTCTCAGTACAGTGAGCAAACAAGTACCACATATCTTCACTTGCTGAACGTGCTTCGAACTCACCTAACGATGGCATTAACCATTCATGCACGGTAAGCACATCAAAGTCGCCACGTTTGTCACCTAAGATCTCTACGTATTCATCGCGGTAACAAAGCACAAGAGCCGGGTCCACACCCACCAAAGGAATACCGATATCCGCCACCATCGACAAGAAATCCGATGTTGATTTCGCTTCACGCGCAAAACGACTTAAGAAGCCTTTAATGTGCAGAGCTTTACCATTTGGCTTAAACGGCAGCAACACCGGAGTTTTACCAAGTTTTTGAGCCAGAGTGACGAAGTCTTCAATCACCTCCGCATCATAAAAGCTAGTGAACGGGTCTTGAACGATCAGCACATGCTGTTTCTTCTCTTCAGAAGACAAGCCTTCTAAGTACTGTAAGTCGAAGAGTTGCAGCTCTTTGCTCGCCAGACGATTTTTAAGTGTAGGTACCGACATCAAAGGAGCATCAACATAACCGACCGTCCTAGCCGTTGCCGTTTGTATCCACTTTTGACCCAATGCAGCGTTCACTACTTTTGGCGCTTTCGCCATCAGCGGCAGCATGGTTTCAATGTTAGCGACTAAATAGTCTTTTGCTGGGCGCTGGTAACGCGAATAGTAGATGTTTAAGAATCGAGAACGGAAACTTGGTACATCAACTTTAATAGGACACTGGCTCGCACACGCTTTACACGCCAAACAACCGTTCATCGCTTCATGAACTTCATGCGAGAAATCGTACTCATGGCGTTTGTTCATCGTGTTACGAACACGTTCCACCATGGTTTTAATCGGAGTATTGTCCTTCAGCGCTTCTTGCTCTAAATCGAGAATATCGACGCCTTGTTCCGTTAACTGACGCAACCATTCACGAACCAAGCCTGCACGGCCCTTTGGTGAATGACGACGGTCAGCCGTGACTTTCATCGAAGGACACATTGGCGAACTCGTATCGTAGTTGAAACACAAGCCGTTACCATTACATTCCATCGCTTGCTTGAAGCTATCACGGACTTGTACGTCGATCTGGCGATCGTAGAAACCACGCTTGGTATCAGTGACTTTCACCAACTCAGCATCGCTTTCTAACGGCGTACAGATCTTGCCTGGGTTCATCTTGTTATGCGGGTCAAATGCCGCTTTAACACGTCTTAATTCGGTAAACAGCTCTTCACCAAAGAAGTCAGGACCATACTCAGAACGGAAGCCTTTACCGTGTTCACCCCACATCAAGCCGCCGTATTTAGCCACCAGCTTAACCACTTCATCAGAGACTTCATGCATCAATGCTTCTTGCATCGGATCACACAAATCTAAAGCAGGACGAACGTGCAGTACGCCCGCATCCACGTGACCAAACATGCCGTAGTTCAACTCTTTTGAATCGAGTAATACTCTAAATTCAGAGATGAAGTCGGCCAAGTTTTCTGGTGGTACACAGGTATCTTCAGCAAAAGCGACTGGCTTAGCTCGGCCTTTCGCCGCACCTAATAGACCTACCGCTTTCTTACGCATGTTGTAGATTCGGCCAATGCTCGCCAAATCACTGCACACTTGGAAGCCAATCACACCCGCGTCTTCAGTTTCTACCATGCTTTCAAGCTGTGCGGTCAGCGCTTGAACTTGTTGTTCAACTTCCGCTTCATCTTGGCCTGCAAACTCAACCATGTTGATGCCAAGCATCTCTTTATTTGGAACATCCATAAGCAAATCGCTCACGGTGTGCCAAACAATGTCTTGTTTCGCTAGGTTCAATACTCTTGAGTCAACGGTTTCAACAGACAGCGCTTTCGCTTCTACCATGAACGGCGCATTACGCAGTGCAGAATCGAACGTGTTGTATTTCACGTTAACCAACGTTCGTGCTTTTGGAATCGGCGTGAGGTTCAGCTTTGCTTCAGTGATGAATGCTAATGAACCTTCTGCACCACATAGAACACGAGTCAGGTCAAAGCTATCGTCTTCTTCGTTGATTGCGTTCTTTAAATCGTAACCAGTTAAGAAGCGGTTCAATGGTGGGAATTTATTAAGAATTTGAGCGCGCTTATCTCGACAAACGGCTTCAGTTACTGCAAGGGCATGGTGAGCAAATTCACCTTCAGCAGGTAAGCCGTGTGATAAATCGGATTCGAGACATGAACCATCTGCGAAGACCGCTTGCAGCGACAACACATGGTCAGACGTTTTACCGTACTTCAATGACCCTTGGCCCGAAGCATCGGTATTGATCATGCCACCTAAGGTTGCTCGGTTACTGGTAGAAAGGTCTGGAGAGAAAAAGTAACCATACGGACGCACAGCATCGTTCAATTGGTCTTTAACGATACCTGACTGAACTCTTACCCAGCCTTCTTGCTCGTTAATCTCAAGAACCTTGTTCATATAACGAGAAAGGTCAACCACGACGCCTTTTGTTAAAGACTGTCCGTTAGTACCGGTACCACCGCCACGAGGGGAAAAGGTCACGCGTTCGTAAGCAGATTTTGCACCCACTTTACCGATCAACACAACGTCTTGAGTTGTTTTAGGGAGAATAACTGCCTGCGGCAATTGCTGATAGACACTGTTATCAGTCGCCACAGCCAAACGGCTAGAATATTGAGATTCAATGTCGCCAGTAAAGCCCGCTGTTTTTAGTTCATCTAAAAAGCGTACGACAACTGGATCGACATCAGCATTGAGTTGAAGTCTTGGTAACATTTGCTTCCTGCCCCTACTTCGCTGATCCTATCAGCATTGGGTTATCTGAGATTTTTAATATTTTTCTTTGAATTTCGTCACTTTACTACTATTAAGATCATATAAAAAGGTGATCAAATAAGAATCTCGGTGCAAGAATGGAGAAATAGTCACTTTCGTCTTAATTCAGTAGTAAGATAGTAGATAACTTTTTTACGACATCTCCATGAGCAAATAACAATGAAAAAAAGCAAAACAGTCACAACTGAAGATATTCTTCTTAAGCTATGCCAATCAGTCTCAAACGTACTTACTTCAGCGACGGCTTCACAGGTGTCCTACTCAGCAATGGTTCAAAAGATCAACAAGACAAGCCTTAAGCCAGATTTTGGTTGTTTCGTCTTGTTCGACGGCGGTTTTTCAGGTCTTGTTGTTATCAATTTTACGTCGAAAGCAGCGCTAGAGATCTACACAAATTACATGCGTAATATGGGCATGCCTGAAGACGAACTCGCTGTACTTCATACTTCAGACGAAGTAGGTGATGTATTAGGTGAGTTGATGAACCAGTTGGTTGGCGACTTTACAAACAAAATCCGTAAAGAACTGCAAACTAACATCACACAAAACCAACCGAAAATGCTGGCACTGAACAAGCAAGTGAACCTTTCTGTTGATACTAACTTAGATCGCCCGCAAGCTCGTCGTGTTACTTTCTCTACTGCGGACAACAACATTTTCTACCTTGAGCTTGCAATGGACAAAACTGAATTCATCCAATTGGAAGAATTTGAAATCGCTGAAGACGAATGTCCAGACAGCATTCTTGAAGCGACTCAGAAAAAAATGCAAGAACCAAAGCAGCCAGAGCAAAGTTCAGGCAACGATTCTGCAGCTGATTTACTCGATGAACTTGGAATCTAGTTTGCGAAAGCTCTAGCACATTCTAAAAATCGTGTCACTAACGCCATCAATCCTCTTGATGGCGTTTTGTTTTGTCCGGGAGTCGCCGCTTCCTTACTATATCCTTATCTTCCATAATCGTTCACCACATTCCTACAAATGACTTTTGACTTTGCTGTTACTCGCCAAAACATGTAAAATGTTGGACTTTTAAAAATTTGCGGTAATGATTAAGTTGTCGATGGATAAGAAAAAAGCCCTAAAGAAAATTGCCAAGTGTCTTGAGCTTGGAAACTCTGCGAACGTCAATGAAGCTGCCAATGCGATAAAAATGGCGCATAACTTGATGCTGAAATATGGTCTCGAAAAGGACGATATTGAATTTATCAAGATGGGAAAAACTCAATCCAGTCACCTGTTACCTGCAAATATCAGCTCTACACTGCTGCGTGTTATTCGTGGTATTAACACCAAGTTTGGCGTAGAAGCCGTGTTACTGAATCACAAAGGCCTTAAACGCGTTGAATTCATTGGTGAAGCCGATCGCGCTATCTTCGCGGCTTTTGCGTTCGATATTATTTATCGCGAACTGAATGAGCACACTGGCCAATTCAGAAACAGTTTTGCGGGCTCGGGAACAGGGACACTAGAAGTAACACGTCGCGTAAACTCTTACGTTTCGGGTTGGGTAGAAGGTGCGCTTGAAAAACTGCCTGTTATCACCCCAGACGACGAGTCAAACAACAAGATCAATAACTACATTGATAAAGAATTCCAAAACATCGACCGCGAAACGTTCAAACAACAACTCAGAGAAGCGATGAAAAACCTCACCGCAGACTATGAAGTTGGTTTGAAGAAAGGTCGAAAACTGTCTGTAAATCGACCTGTTGGCGGAACTCAAGCCGTTAAAAAAATAACTAAATCATAAAGCCACTTTACATTGCTTCAGCGTATTGATAAAAACCACCAATAGGACTTATTGTTGTCTTTCGTAATTCATGCGTTTGACAGAAGTACATGATGGAGAAATACGTTGAAAAAAATCACACTAGCCCTGGCACTCACTGTTGCTCTAACGGGTTGTCAGGCAACTCAACGCCAAAACGCGACAACAGGCGAATCTGAGACTAATTCCGCAACTCAAGGCGCTTTAATTGGTGCAATCGCCGGTGCTGTTGCTGGTGCTGCTACGGGTGACGACTCTAAAGACCGTCGTAAGCGTGCACTCATCGGCGCAGCAGGTGGCGCCGCAGTTGGCGGTGGTATCGGTTACTACTTTGACCAGCAAGAAGCTGCACTTCGTGAAGAACTCATGAACTCAGGCGTTCAAGTCGAGCGTGTTGGTGAGAACCAACTTCTACTTCGCCTAGAGAACGGCATTGGCTTCGATTCTGGTTCTTACGCTTTAGAATCAAGCATCCACAAAACACTTCGCGGCGTTGCGCGCATCTTAGTTGGATACCCAGACACTAGCCTAGTGATCGAAGGTCACACTGACAGCACAGGCAGCGAGTCTTCTAACCAAGTTCTTTCTGAACGTCGTGCTGAATCGGTTCGTGCATTCTTGATCTCTCAAGACGTTGCTGCAGGCCGTGCCATTGCTCGAGGTAACGGTGAGCGTTACCCTCTATGTGACAACAACACCTCTCAAGGTCGCGCTTGTAACCGTCGCGTAGAAATTCAAATCTTGCCGCTTAAGTAGCACGATTAAAGCCCAGTTCGTCTTTATCTATTGAATTAACCTCTATATAGTCGCTTATCGTCGTGTTGCTTGTTCAAAGTCACACGACTAGCCATATTCATACTGATATACCGACTCTGGGCTTTTTAACGAGACTTATCTATTGTTTATCCTATCCAACTTTCTGTCATCATCACTTCTTAGAACTCTATTTTTCACCCTCATCTTTTCTACAATACAGTTCTCTACTGCACACATCGTTCATGCAGAAAGCAACGTTGCATTCTCGATAGAATCTCAACCTCAAGATCCAGTTTCTCAATACCAACTAGCTCAAGCTTATGAATCAGGTAATGATGTCCCTTTGAGCACCAACGATGCATTTTATTGGTACTCGCAATCCGCAGAAAACGGCAATGCAAATGCGCAATTTAGGCTGGCTGAATGGTACTTGGCAGGATCAGGTGTAGAGCAAAGCAACAAGCTAGCTTTAGAATGGTTTATTAAATCAGCCTTGCAAGGTAACCAGCGCGCGCCTATCGAAGTCGCAAAGCTCTACGAATCCTCACTTGAGAAAGAACTCCTAAAACCATTAGATGAAGCACAGCTATGGTATGAAGCGGCCTTAAAAAACAATCCAAAAGCCGAAGATGGCTATAACCGCATACTGGAAGCGCAATTCAACCAGCAACGTGCCAAGCAGATCTCTTCGATTGAAAAGCTCAACGACAACGTCATTGCTGAAAGCAGCACGAATCAGAGGCTATCTAATCCAGAGCGAGCAAGTAGCTCCCCTTCTTATCTGCCCTCTAGAGAGCAGGTAACACGTTCTAACCTAACGTATTCAGACTATCTAATTGGCACAGCCTTAGCCGTGTTGATTTCAATTGTCAGCATTATCATGACTCTGGTGATATCAAAAAGAAGACACGCTCTAAAATCGGGTGAATTGGGGCAACAAAAGCAGACACTTGAAGCACAGCTTAGCTCGAAGGACTTCACTATTAAGCAGCAGAAACGTCAGCTGCACACGATGTTCCATGAGTTAAAAAAACAGAAAAATGACAACAGCCTGAACAATTTACAAGTAGCCTGCGCTCTATTTGGGTATACACCTAGCTCAATTCCGAATCAAAAAAGCATTAAAATTCGATATAAACAGCTATCCAAAATCTATCACCCAGATGGTTACGGATGTGACGAAGAGATGAAACGTTTGAACAATTCGCTAAAAACCATCCTTAAGAGTGTTGCAAAAACGTAAACAACCAAGCAAACTCGATTTCCAAAGTCGCAAAGATATCGATTTTATTAGTACTGCAATCGATCCCCCTCTCAAAAACAGGTAACAAACTATTAACTAATGAGTCTTACTTGTGTCATAATTTGCGCAGAAAATACACCTGACTTAAACAGGTGAGGAGAGAATATGTTCACAATAGAAGGCGTTTGTGATTGGTGCAAAAAGCCAAGCCTAGTTAAAAAGCACGACTACCTAGATGGTAAGTGTCATCATGCATGTAAAGAGTGCAATGATATGGCCACCATTGATGTTCGCCAGTTCAATATTGGTGAAATGGAAATGAGAGCAAAACTCTCCCAAGCGACATTGAGATAAGCAACACCGTTGAAATATAAGAAAGCGCCTAAGGCGCTTTTTTTGTATCTGAGATTTATCTTCTTATCTTCTATACAGGTGTATACAGTACTTGTCTGTCAAACCCACTGTATACACCTGTATAAAGCTCACATTTCTTCAACTTATGAGACAAAACAACAAATTCATTCAAATTTAATTTTTATCATATTTTCAATAACTTAAATAAAAACCACTTACCCAACCAAGCAAGATCGTCCAATAATCCCTCAAAAAACGCTTGATCTTATAAGCAACAAAAACTACTGTATACACATACAGCATGTATATAAGGACAGCAAAATGATTCCAGCACACGTTAAAGCACAACACTCTAGCCCGCTAACTCACTGCGCATTTACATCCGTCTCTCGTGACACAAAAAGTTCAAACGAAGAAGCGTTGTTTGCCAAAATGGCGTTGCTGTCCAATCAACATCAGTGGTTACTGTTTACGGCTCAAACACCAAGACCATCGGCTAAACAACTGCAGCAACATAATGTTTGCTGTGATCGTGTTATTCACATGAAAGCCTCTAATCAAATGACAGAAGTAGAAACCGTCGAGAAAGCCATTCGATCTAAGAATGCGAGCGCGATTGTTGCGAGTGCTTCGATTGATCAATTCAGTCAGCAATACCTAAGAACATTAGGACTGCGCTTTCAGTGTGAAGTCTTCTTTATTGATGCCAATTCAGAGCGTATTCACTAAACCACCTTGCTTAATAACATTTTGGCTCAAAAACATAGCTCAAAAACACAGTCCAAATATACTGCCTTCCCCTGCCCTACAATTCGCCAATTTTTTAGCGGATTGTTAGGCGGGGGTTTTTATTTAAACAATAGATTTAGCAATCGTTTGCTTTTTCTCTGGAAGCAAATAGTAGATTGGGTATAATGCCCGTCTAATCATGTGCACACCGCACTTCTCTGTATGACGTTTGATAAAAGATAGGAATGTCTAAATGAGCCTTGCTGATCAAGTTCTTGCCGTAAATGATGACCTACCAATCCGTACTGATAAACCTGTCCACAGTGGCAAGGTTCGTTCGGTCTACTGGTTAACTGAAGAAGATAGCCAACGACTAATTAAAGAGAAAGGCTACGATGTAGCACCAGATGCGCCTTTAGCAATCATGGTGATCAGTGACCGTATCTCTGCATTTGATTGTATCTGGCGTGGTGAAGGGAATCTAAAAGGTGTCCCAGGTAAAGGAGCGGCTCTGAATGCTATCTCTAACCACTGGTTCAAATTATTTAAAGACAACGGCCTCGCTGACAGTCATATTCTTGATATCCCTCACCCGTTCGTATGGATTGTACAAAAAGCTCGCCCAGTCATGATCGAAGCGATTTGTCGTCAATACATCACAGGTTCAATGTGGCGTGCATACGCAAACGGCGAACGCGAATTCTGTGGTATCGAGATGCCAGAAGGCCTTGAGAAAGATAAGAAATTGCCTGAGCTACTGATCACGCCTTCTACAAAAGGGATTTTGCAAGGTATTCCTGGCGTTCCAGAAGCTGATGATGTGAACATCACACGTAACAACATCGAAGATAACTTCGCAGCATTCAATTTTACTCAAGCAAGTGACATTGCGCATTACGAGAAACTTCTAAAAGAAGGCTTCAACGTAATTAGCCAAGCGCTAGCAAAAGTCGATCAAACCTTTGTCGATACGAAATTTGAGTTCGGCTATGTGAACGATGCTCAAGGCAAAGAAAAGCTTATCTACATGGATGAAGTCGGTACTCCAGATTCATCTCGCATTTGGGATACTCAGGAATACAATAACGGCAACATCGTTGAGAATTCAAAAGAAGGTTTCCGCCAGTTCCTGCTTAACTACTTCCCTGATGCTGATATTCTTTTGAACAAAGAGCGTATGCCAGAGCGTGAAGCGTTAGCTCGTGACAATGAACTTCCATTGGATTCATTGATGTCTCTGTCGCGCACTTATCTTGATATCGCAGCGAAAATCACAGGTGCAGAGATCGTACTGAGCGAGAATCCTAAGCAAGAAATCATCGATGTACTGCGTGCTGACTATGGTCTAGTTGACTGATTGACTGATTGACTGATTTCAGTCTAGAAAGCGAGTAAGCTCGTAAACACAAATTTCAGATACTAAAAGGGCCTCATCATTATTGAGGCCCTTTTTACGTGTGCGATTTTTAATATTCTTTGAGCTAGCTTCTAAGCTGTATGCTCTAAGCTGTATGCTCTAAGCTCTAAGCTCTAAGCTCTAAGCTCTAAGCTCTAAGCTCTAAGCAATAATGAGAGATTACAGCTTGATAGTAAACTCTTCTCCAGTATTCTCGGCGATCACCAAATGACTGCGCGTCTCGATGTACTCTATCTGCTCTTCTTCAAGAGAATACGGCATAACAACTTTGAGCTCATTAATCCCTTCTAGCCTAGCTAGCTTAAGTAAGGTAACAATGTTTGACTCATCACTTTTACGCGTCGACATTGATTTTAATGCCATCTGCCATAAACGATCTTCAGGGCTTGCTAGCTCTTTAATGCTATCTCGCCAGACGGTACTGAATACTGGCGCAATTGTGGTTAGTGCTTCCAGAAAAGTCCATTTTTTACTGCATGAGGCGCCAAGAAAGGTTGTGTAATCGAACTCTACACGCGTCTCTATCTGTTTTTCCATGATGTCCCCCGACACTTTGACAACACAATATACTCAATATCTATCAACTCTTTCTTTATAGCAATAGGATATAGAAGAATAGTCTTTTATGACCTTTTGATTGGTTAAAAAGGCATATAAAAATCAATTTTGTAACAAAATAAGCACTGAATAATCATATATGCACCTATTTGATTAATATTTTAGAGATAAAACTTATCTATCTATTTTATATCAATTATCCGGCTCGCTTTTTTGTATTGAATACGCCAGCCAGACCATGTTGGCAGCTCCCAGCGTTTTGGTGATAACTTTCGGCTACCCGATTGATAGTGCACGTAAATCAGCTTTCGTGCGGGCAAGTATTCTACATCGAATTGTAAGTCGGCAAGGCTCAGTGCAAACGGGTATTTTTCAGAGAACTCTGAATAGAGCCAACTTGGAATCCCATCGAAAGGTATGTCTGCATGGTCGAACATTTCCAATTCGCTCACATCAGTGACACCTAGCACCTCAAGCTGCTCTATCAACCATAGCTCAAAGTTAATGTTCTCAATTTCTGGTGTGTATTGGGTTTGTTCATCGAGACCGAGTTTCACATACAGCTGCCAGTGTTTGATTTCTTGAGTGCGAACCTTTGCAAAACCGGGAAGTTGGACTCCTTTTAACACAAGATCGACAATAGGCTTTAATGATAGTTGCCCTTCAGCCGCGACGAGCTTGGTCGTAATTGTACGGCCTGCGTACACCAAAGCCATCTCGGTAAAGACTCCATCATCATTTATTCTTGTTTCACCTTGCTCCCACTCTCCGAGTTCAGCTTCGATGATAAGCTCAAGAGGAATAGGTGCCGTGACCGTCGCTAAGGTCAGTGTTTGCTTAACACCTCTTCCCGGCAAACTATGGGGATCAAGCACCAACATCGCTTGTGCATTGTCCGGGAAACGATTCTGACGGCCAAGTACTACCTCTAACACTCCATTGGCAAAGGCTTCTTTCCTCTTCAGTCGGCGCACAAACACCAGCTCAGGATGCAAATTCACAATAGTCTTAAGCAGTTCAATACGTTGGAAACGTGACGCGACTTCTAACTGAGGAAGTTCAAACACCTCACGCATTTGCTTTGCCAGCCCTTGTGCTTCATTCAGTGCCTGTTGGTCGATTTCTAAATGCGGATAATCACGACCGCGAACAATCTGAATCAACAGGCTTAAGTCACACTCTTCTTTCTCTTGCTGAGCCAGCGCTTCAAGATGTTCTGCATTGGTTGGCAATTGGTACAAGCGAGCAGGAACGGACAACGCAGCAGTGAGATCGACCATCGCTTCTTTTAATGCTTTGGTTTTGATTCGAGTAACAATATCGGCATACAAAGCGTCAATCGGCAACGGATACAGCTTTTTGCCATGCTCGGTAATTTGATGGTCGCTATTAATCGCCTCCATCGTGAGCAAGGTTTGAGTCGCGCTGTTTAATGACTTCTCAGGAATAGGATCAAGGAAGGACAAGCTCTCAAACGGAGCACCACAACATGCCGCGGCCAACATAGGTTCTGTCAGCTCTTCACGCTGCAATTCAGGTGGTGTGACTAACTCTAACGCCGCATGCTCGCCATATAGACGCACACAAATGCCATCCATCACCCTACCCGCGCGGCCAGCTCGTTGTTTGGCACTCGCTCGTGATATGGATTTAAGCATCAGTGTGGTTCTTCCGTTTCGTTGAACGGTGCGTCTTTCTAATCCTGAATCTATCACCACGCCAATATCAGGTATGGTGAGGGAGGTTTCAGCAACGTTGGTCGCCAAAATGACCTTTCTCAGGCTATTACCTTCAGTATTGATATTACGACCCGATAACGCTAAATCTCGCTCTTTATCACTGACCGACGCATGCAATTTCACTACTTGGATGTCTGGATTCTTTGCCAAGGCTTGTTCGCATTGCACGATCTCTTTTTTACCCGGCAGAAAAACCAACATATCGCCAGAAGAAGCGATCAGCTGATAATTCACTTCTTCCGCAATGCGCTGCTCTAGATGTCGAATGTCAGGCAGCGTTCTGGATTCATTCGCTCGGTGCTCAATCTCAACTTTATAAGTTCGCCCTTCACAGCTTATTCGATTCGCATCCAAATAATGAGCAAGACGCTCACCTTCAATGGTTGCTGAAGTGATCACCAAGCGATGGCTCTCTTTTTGTTTGAGAATCGCCACCAGCAGATCAATGTCCCAGCGCCTCTCGTGAAACTCATCCACCACAATCACATCAAAACTGGCTAATCCGTCTTCTGATAACCAACGCAGCGCGATACCGGGAGTAACAAAAACAACGTTAGTTTGCTCGTTGTACTCCGACTCAAGCTTAATCGCATAGCCAACCTTGCTACCAAGCTTCTCACCCGATTGCTGTGCGAGGTATTTAGCCAATGACGTACACGCGATACGTCTTGGTTCCACCACCAGCACTCGTCCATGCAGAGAAGCCCAAAGTGGCAAACGTGTTGATTTACCCGATCCGGTTTCAGCTTCGACTACAAGGTGAGAATTGGCGATTTGCTCGTGGAATACGTTTTGATAAGAATCGATAGGAAGTAATGACATAAAAAGGAGGAGTCGCGAAAAAGTGTGAGCGAAGTATAACGAATTATGGCGCTAGAATTCGATAAGTGTGGGACATAGGTAAGAATATCATTTTGTTTGCAAAGATCGGAGGGAAACTATTTACAATTGAATAACTAAACCGTTATCATTTTTCGGTTACCCTTTCTCCCATATTAGGCATCCAATGAACAACGATAAACGCCCTCTATATATCCCTTATGCTGGTCCTGCTCTACTAAGTACCCCTCTTCTAAACAAAGGCAGCGCATTCTCTGCTGAAGAGCGCAGTTCTTTCAACCTTGAAGGCTTGTTACCGGAAACGACCGAAACAATCCAAGAACAAGTAGGACGTGCATACAAGCAATATTGTAACTTCGAAAGTGATATGGATAAGCATATCTACCTTCGTAACATCCAAGACACTAATGAAACGCTTTTTTATCGTTTAGTTCAAAACCACATTTCTGAAATGATGCCTATCATTTACACGCCAACGGTTGGCGCAGCATGTGAGAACTTCTCAAATATTTACCGTCGTGGCCGTGGTCTGTTTATCTCATACCCGAACCGCGATCGTATCGATGACCTACTGAACAATGCGACAAACCACAACGTTAAAGTTATCGTGGTTACGGATGGTGAGCGTATTCTTGGTTTGGGAGACCAAGGTATCGGTGGCATGGGTATTCCAATTGGTAAGCTAGCACTGTACACAGCTTGTGGCGGTATCAGCCCAGCTTACATGCTACCTATCGTGCTCGATGTGGGTACAAACAACCCTCAACGTCTTGCAGACCCAATGTACATGGGCTGGCGTCACCCTCGTATCACAGGTGCTGACTACGATGCATTCGTTGAAGAGTTCATCCAAGCAGTTCAACGCCGTTGGCCTGATGCATTAGTTCAGTTCGAAGATTTCGCACAAAAGAACGCAATGCCACTGCTTGAGCGTTACAAAGATCGCCTCTGTTGTTTCAACGATGATATCCAAGGCACAGCAGCCGTAACGGTTGGTTCTCTACTTGCAGCATGTAAAGCAGCAAACAGCAAACTTTCAGATCAACGCATCACCTTCTTAGGTGCGGGTTCTGCAGGTTGTGGTATTGCTGAAGCTATCATTGCTCAAATGGTGTCTGAAGGTATCAGCGATGCACAAGCTCGCTCTCAAGTTTACATGGTTGACCGTTGGGGTCTGCTACAGGAAGGCATGCAAAACCTGCTTGATTTCCAACAGCGTCTCGTTCAAACCAACGAAAACACTAAAGACTGGGAAAGCGACGGCACTGGTTTCTCTCTACTAGACGTTGTTCGCCACGCGAAACCAACCGTATTAGTTGGTGTATCTGGTGCTCCAGGTCTGTTCAGCAAAGAAGTCATCAAAGAGATGAACCTACACTGTGAACGCCCTATCGTGTTCCCACTGTCTAACCCAACAAGCCGTGTTGAAGCAACTCCAAACGACATTATTCGTTGGACTGATGGCCAAGCACTGGTTGCGACAGGTAGCCCATTTGAGCCAGTAACTCATAACGGCACCACTTACCCAATCGCTCAGTGTAACAACAGCTACATCTTCCCAGGTATTGGCCTTGGTGTATTGGCTGTGAATGCGTCACGTATCACTGATGAAATGTTGATGGAATCAAGCCGTGCGCTTGCTACGTGTTCTCCACTTGCTATCAATGGTTCAGGTGCGCTACTTCCACCATTAGAAGAGATCCACACCGTATCTAAGAAGATTGCTCTTGCCGTTGGTAAGAAAGCGATTGAGCAAGGTGTTGCACTAGAGATCACTGAAGAAGCTCTTCAACAAGCGATTGACCAGCACTTCTGGCAGCCGGTTTACCGTCGCTACAAGCGTACTGCATTCTAATAAAGCGTGCTGTACTTTGAATAAAGCGTACTGCGCTTGGAATAAAGCGTACTGCGCTTGGAATAAAGCGTACTGCGCTTGGAATAAAGAGCGTTAACTACTCTTACAAGAGCCTCTGCAACTGCAGGGGCTTTTTTCTTTACACTGTCTTGTCTTTTTAACTGATTTTTCTCATTTTTATTTGGTATTATCGAGCACTCAAAAATTAATGCTCAGTCAAAGGACCATAACGAGAGTGAAATTTGATTCTCACATTTTCCGTAGCTACTTATTAAAAGCTTACAAAAAACTACAAGGTTTTCTGTTTGGCGCTTTCCTCGTGTTCTTAGTTGGCAGCGCTGCGGTTATTGCGATCGATTATTGGGTTTCATGGCAAGCGGAAGATCGCATCATCTACGATATTGATGACGTGCCCGAGCTTGAGGTCGCGGTTGTGCTTGGCACGAGCAAATATTTGGGTAGAACACTCAACGACTATTATAAACACCGAATCGAAGCCGCGATTGAGCTGTTCGATCGTGAAAAAGTTGACCAATTTCTACTGAGTGGCGATAACGCTCATCGCTCTTACAATGAGCCGTGGACGATGAAACGCGACTTGTTGAAAGCGGGTGTCCCCGATGAACGCATCAATCTAGATTACGCGGGGTTTAGAACCTTGGACTCGATTGTTCGCGCTAAAAAGATATTCGATACTGATAATTTTCTGATCATCACTCAGAAATTCCACTGTGAAAGAGCGCTCTTCATCGCCAATTCTTACGATATTCATGCGCAGTGTTTGGCGGTTTCAGGACCAACTCACCATTCGGGAACCTCAATACGTTTACGTGAAGTGTTTGCGCGCACCAAAGCATTCCTTGATCTGTATATTATGGGGACAACGCCAAAGTTCCTTGGCCCTAAAGAGCCGATTCAACCCAGTCCAAAACCGGAATCATTTCCGATTCCAAACCCTATGACTGACCCCACTGTAAACCCTGTTGTAGACCCTGCAGCAAGCCCTATTTTAGAACCAGCAGAGACCGATGTGTAGAAAACTACACATTTTGAATTTGTTGCCTCACACTTCCCCATTGTTAAGCAAAAACACACCAACACTCCTTTATTAACTTGAGTAACATTCTTCCAACAAAATCTGACCCTACATCAAGCTATATACCTCGAAAATAATAAGCACGACTCAATGAAGTCGTACACCAATAAAACGAGGATAACAAAAGGAGCGTCTTATGACGGCACTTGTTACTACACTGAAACACTGGTTGTTTACCCGCAACAGCATGATCTTAATTGGTAATTTCACGTTATTTGCACTTTTGCTCAATAATCTTCCTTTCGAATCACAAGTGAATACAGGTTTAAGTATTCTCGTGTTCGTTGCCATTTTATGGTTAACAGAAGCGATTCACGTTAGCATCACCGCTTTGCTCGTTCCCCTATTGGCTGTCTTGTTTGGTGTATTCAACACGCCCGCTGCGCTGGCTAACTTTTCGAACCCAATCATCTTCCTATTCATGGGTGGCTTCGCATTGGCAGCCGCGCTGAACAAGCAAGAGTTAGATAAAGCGATTGCTGACAAAGTACTGTTGATTGCAAAAGGCAGAATGTCGGTCGCCGTGTTCATGCTGTTCGGTGTGAGTGCGGGCTTATCAATGTGGATCTCTAACACAGCCACCACAGCAATGATGCTTCCTCTTGTTCTAGGCATCATGAACAAAGTTGACCAAAGTGAAGACCGCAACACCTACGTGTTCGTACTATTGGGTATCGCTTACTGTGCTTCAATCGGTGGTATCGCAACCTTAGTGGGTAGCCCACCAAACGCAATTGCTGCCGCAGAAGTTGGTTTAAGTTTCACAGAATGGATGGCGCTAGGTCTACCTATCTCAATGATCTTATTGCCCATCACAATGGTTGTCCTGTACGTGATGACTAAGCCAAAGCTCGACCATAAATTTGAGCTAGACCACGCTCCTGTAGAGTGGACAAACAGCAAAAAAATCACATTGTCTATCTTCCTTTTAACCGTAACGCTTTGGATATTCGGAAAACCAATTAATGCAATGATTGGCGGATTCTCTAAGTTTGATAGCTTGGTAGCGATTGGTGCCATTGTACTGCTTGGCGCTTCTAGAGCGGTTGAATGGAAAGATGTCGAGAAGACAACGGATTGGGGTGTGCTTATCCTGTTCGGTGGCGGTATCTGTTTAAGTAACATTCTTAAAGCGACTGGAACCAGCGTATTCCTAGCACACTCACTAAGCGGATTTTTAGAAACAGCAGGTGTACTTCTTACGATTCTAGCCGTGGTAGCGTTCGTGGTATTCCTAACGGAGTTTGCGAGTAACACAGCGAGTGCGGCATTGCTTGTCCCTGTATTTGCAACCATTGCTGAAGCGCTGGGTATGTCACCTGTTATCTTATCTGCACTGATTGCGATTGCCGCATCTTGTGCCTTCATGCTACCAGTCGCGACACCACCTAATGCGATTGTATTTGGCTCTGGTCATATCAAACAAAAAGAAATGATGCGAGTCGGTATGGTGTTGAACCTAGTTTGTATTCTAGTGCTAACACTGTTCGCGTGGATCTTTTGGTAAGCACTAACGCCCTATAGACTTATGTTTATAGACAAGAGCTTATAGGAATGCCCCCCCCCACACTCAAAAACATCTGGTTGCAGCTTCCCCCGGCTCAACCAGTACAAAAATGCCCGATCAGCTAACAAGATCAGTTTAACTAGCAAGATCAGCCAAACGGGCATCTAAAAACAAGAAACGCTTTTCCCTTTTGGTGGCCCCGCGCCACCTTTTTTGTTTTGGCTATTGGGATAAGAACCATAAAAACGCCACACGTCACATATGCACGTGTGGCTTATAAACCAATAAACTCTACTTCCGATTAGTGGCTCAAGATCACCTGATTTCGCCCTGAATGCTTCGCTTGATATAAGGCTTCATCAGCGCGGGCAATGGTCTCTGTCACCCGCTCTTGTTTCATCTCGGCAATGCCGATACTGCAAGTGAGAGAATCCCCATGAATCCAAAGATGTTGGCTAACCAAAAGTCGGATTTTCTCTGCCTTTCTCTGCGCTTCGCCAGCTTCGGTTTCAGGGCAAAAAGCAATAAACTCTTCACCACCCCAACGTACAAGTTTGTCCGTCGCACTGATAGAGCTGCCAACCACCATACTGAATTCACGCAAGATATGATCACCCATCAGGTGTCCGTATTTGTCATTCACACTTTTAAAGTAGTCAATGTCCAGGTAGAGCATACTTAACTTGCCGTGGCCTTGCTTCACCTGTTGCGACTGCATTTTCAACCAATCACGAATCGCGTGTCGGTTAAGTATCCCTGTCAATTCATCACGATGAGCCTTTTCAGAAAACTCGAAGTTTTGCTCTCTCAATGCCCGATTGACGTTTTTTAAGTGATGGTGTCTTTTTTCAGCGATCGCGATACGTTTTCTTGAGCGGTGTAATTCTGAAAGCAGAAACACAGTGCCTGTACCCACCCAGATAAACAGCAAGATCAGGAACAGGCTTTCAGCCGAAATATACGAACCCTCAAACTCAATACTTCGAATAATTATTCGATGATGACCTAATTTGGCACCAGAAGCGGTCGCAAATTCGACCATGTTAACGTTCGAATATTCAGGTGCTGAGTGCTCTAACGCAATCTCGTTATCCGCTAACCACCACGTCATGACTTGCAAGTTTTTGATCGGGATCTCGATCACGCCACCATCGATTCCTGGAGAGAACTCCATCCCATTGTACTTATGTGTGTACTCATCATCGGGAACCGAATAAGCAGGATTGTAATTACGTAGGTACGTTCTCAGACGACCACTAGAATCAGCCTTCGCATGGTAATCAATATTGACTCTAAAGGTGTGGTACTGCGAAAGGTCAAGACCAGTGGTTATATCTGGGCTAATACGAATCGATAGCCCACAGTAAGGCCACGGATATTCGGATTTTTTAAGCTCACAATCGAGAATATACTGCCCATTTTCATAGGATAATTGGGAGGTACTGACTCCTCTATCAACTTGATCGCTGGTCGCGATAAATTCATATTGTTCAGGAGTAATTGTTGTTATCACACGATTTCCACTTACCTGGTAATACTGCACAATGGCAAGTGTTGCGATAACTAGAAAGATAACAATTTTATGAATCCACTTCACATCTAAGCTTCCGGCTTTTGGTCCCTATAGTTGGGATTTGACGATATAAACAAGCAAAATTAATCATTAGATTGCATACTAACAATTGACTTAAAAACGTTATATCACACCTTAACAAAATGTCATACTATAATTTAGATGGCGTATTTCCAGTCAATTATTCACTGCATGAATCAAGTAATATTGCGTATAAATAGAGGCTCTATTTGTTATACTCATCGCATAATCATCGTTAACCGTAGCGACTGCTTACAAGGCGTTCGAGTCGACGAAATAATAATCAAAATACAACGAGTAATGTCATGTCTTTATTAGCAAAAGGAACACTCAAGAAAATGAGTGCTTCCCTTGATGGTACGGTTACCTACCGTTTACCTGTAGGGGAAGAGTTTGTAGAGCTAAACCCTCTGATTGGAAAAACCATCAACCTTACCCACACTGGTAATATTTTTTGTTGTTCGTGTGGTAAGAAAACTAAGAAAAGCTACTCTCAAGGTCACTGCTTTGTGTGCATGAAAAAGCTAGCGAGCTGCGATATGTGCATAATGAAGCCGGAGACTTGCCACTACGATGAAGGCACTTGTCGTGAGCCTGAATGGGGCGAAGCGAACTGCATGGTTGATCACTTCGTTTACCTGTCGAACACATCAAGCCTTAAAGTAGGTATCACTCGTCATACTCAAATCCCGACTCGCTGGATCGACCAAGGTGCCACTCAAGGCCTGCCAATCTTGAAAGTGAAAACTCGTCAGATCTCTGGCCTGATTGAAGTTGAGTTAGCGAAACATATTGCCGACAAAACTAACTGGCGCACCCTGCTAAAAGGCGACGGTGACGATATGGAGTTAGTAGAAAAAGCCAAAGAACTCTTGCCATTGGTTGAGGATAAAATCCAAGAGATCAGAGCGAAGTTTGGTGACGATGCTATCGAGATACTAAGTGAGAACATCACGTCACTCAGCTACCCAGTTGAACAGCACCCAGTGAAGATTGTCTCGCACAACTTTGATAAGAATCCAGAGGTGACAGGTGTACTTCAAGGCATTAAAGGCCAATACCTAATCCTAGATACGGGCGTGATTAACATCCGTAAATTTGGCTCTTACGAAGTTGAAGTGTCTGCATAATTTGTAGAGCTTAAGCGTTTCCCATAGTGAGAACAGCTTAGCTAATAACCAAAACTAACAATGCCCTGAAGCCAACACTTCAGGGCATTTTCGTTAGGAATTGGCTTCGTTTTGAAACATTAATTCGAGGAATTAAAGCGCAACCACATCGCCACATACGCGATTTTTGCCAGCCGCTTTCGCTCGGTAAAGAGATTGGTCAGTTAGGTTAACCAGCGCGTCGATAGAAACAGTGCCTTCGCAGGCTCGACTATCACTCACTCCGATACTCACGCTCACATTAAAACGAACTTGCTCATCAATCTTAAATTCGGTTTGATTAAACTGTTGGCGAATCAAATCAGCGACTTGATGAGAAACTTGAGGTGACGCGTTAGGGATAAATACAATGAATTCTTCACCGCCCCATCGACCCGTTACACCACCCGCTTTCTCGACATTACGCTTGGTAATATTAGCCAAAGCGCAAATAACCTCGTCACCCACCATATGCCCATAAGTATCATTGATCGATTTAAAATCATCAATATCAAGCAGCATACACACGAGGTGAGTATCAGAGACAAGATGCTCTCTTAACCATTCATAAATCGCCCTGCGGTTAAGCAAATCGGTCATTTCATCGTAATTCGCTTGGTGAACCAATTGCTTTTCCAGCATCACTTTTTGAGTCACGTCTTCGAGCACAACCTGAACGGCTGGCTGATCTTTCCAAGTAATCGCATTGTCGTAAATATTGAAGAACCGATGAACACCGTCGAACCCAATATTTTCAACCACCGTGCTCGTACCCGACAGTTCACCAGACACAATCGCTTGATAGTGCTTATAAATGCCATCTGTATTTTGCTGTGGCACCAACTCAAGAATGGATTCAAGCGCTAATACTTGCTCGATGGAAGATCCGCCTTGCAGTTTGATCCAGGATTGATTGACCATCAACGGCTTGAAGTCTCGGTGAACCAAGATGCCCTGCCCTGATTGCATGATCATATCGTGGTACATCTGATCTTGCTCACGCACCACATTTTGCAGCTGAATCGCAGGAGAAAGATCGATGACGGTTACTTGCAGTGCAGGCCAGCCTTGCCACTCAGTGACATGGTCAATAGAGAACACCGTGAACTCTCTGCCATTGCGATCAATATTGGTATAGGTATGAACCTGAGGGTCTCGTTGACCACCGACGGTTTCTAGATAATTTTTATAGGCCGCAACATGAAAACCTTCTGGAATGAGATCCAGAAAGCTATCGATATTAGACAGCAGTTCTTCGGGGGATGAGTACCCATAGATGCGAGCATAATTAGCGTCAACACTCACTACATTCATATCTTGAATAGTTATTACACCGTACGTGGATTCGAAATTTATTGAAGACATGGCCAACTCCGCACTCTCGCTATACTCCTCAAACTGGAGCATAACAACAAATCCTGCCAACGCTTCCACACAATCTATCACGCGCTAGGGACATTAATATGATATCTAGTATATCGTACTGCTTTAGGCTTCTCTACAACTCAATCGTAAGCGTAAGTCATCAAAAGTAGACAAATACCACCTTCTTGTTACGCACGTCAAAAAACAACAAGGATATTGTATAGCTATGTAAGCATTATCTATTCGGTTATTCATTCCAATCGGAAAAATAAGAAACTAAGAAGTCGATAGCCAGCCTTGCTCTCTGTGGAAGAAAGCGACGGTTTTGATATACGATCCAACTGCTTGTACCTGCTCCCCAATATTCTTCTAGCACTGGAACGAGCTTTCCATTGGCAAGACCGCCATTGAAGCTGCTTTTGGGAAGATAAACAATGCCAAGCCCTTCTTCACAAGCTTTAAGTACCGCACTCGAGTTATTACTTTTCCAACGCCCATGTACGCGCACCGCGTTTAACGGTTTTCCATCTTTCTCAAACAACCACTGATCACTGTTGGCAATAATACAGCTGTGCAACTTCAACTGTTCTGGCTGTGTTGGAGAACCGAATTGGTCGATGTAGTTCTGACTCGCGGCCGCTGCCATTGGCCGATCCACCAGCTTCCTTGCCACCAAACCCGAATCATCAAGTCGGCCATAACGAATCGCAAAATCAATACCATCTTCGATGAAGTTAACCATATTGGTATTGAAGTTCATTTCGATAGTCAGATCAGGGTGGTCTTTCGCAAATTCCATCAGCGCGGCGGCAACATGATTTTCAGCAAACGCACCCGCAGCACTCACACGCAAAGTACCGCTCAGCTGAGCTTGTTGAGATGTGACTTGTTCATTCGCCTGTTGCAGCCCAATAACCAGATCTTTGCATTGCTACGTATGCCCAGACTCCGTCAAACTCACCATACGAGTGGATCGAGCGAGTAAAGCCACACCTACCCTCTCTTCTAATCTCGACACTTGGCGACTTACATGACTGGTACTGCAACCCAGCTGTTTTGCTGCTGCAGAAAAGCCGTGACATTCGGCTACCGCAACAAACTCATTGATCCCTTCAAAGCTATCCATACTTCACCTGTTTGCGTCTAACTAATTCACATCTGACTATTGCTATATAGCAATAATGTTTTGTCTATTCGGCATATTATCACTCAAATGGTTTACTACTAGTATTACAGGTAACGAAACAGCGGTATCTAAATTGAAAGCTTTGGTTTTCTAAATAAAAGCCACGACGCTGAAACCAAACAAACGTGCTCAAAGGAACGAATCATGAAAAAAATACTAATCCCAGTAACTAACCACGCAACATTAGGCGATACAGACCAAGCAAACGGTACTTACGCTCCAGAACTGACTCATGCACTGAAAGAGATCATTGCTGCGGGTTTTGAGTACGACATCGCTTCTATCAAGGGTGGTAAAGGCCCACTGTATGGAACCGATATTGAAGGTGATTCAGTAAACGCAGAGATCTTGGCTGACGATGACTTCCAAAATCGTATTAACAACACGATTCCTGTAAGCCAAGTTAACGTAGAAAGCTACGATGCTATCTTCTACCCAGGTGGATTCGGCCTACTTTCTGACTTAGCAACCGATGAGCAATTCGCAACGATTGCAGCTAAGCATTATGAAGATGGTGGTGTGATCGCATCAGTATGTCACGGCCCAGCAGCACTGCTTTCGATTGTCCTAAGCAACGGCGAAAAGCTACTAAGCTCTAAATCAGTGACTGGCTTTACACGCGAAGAAGAGATCGACTTTGGCACCATCAATGACATTCCGTTCTTATTGGAAGAATCTCTTGCTCGTAGCGCAGCGCGTTTCAACAAGGTTCAACCTTGGCATGAGCTTGTAATTGTTGATGAGCGAGTGATTACAGGCCAGAACCCAACCAGTGCGCACGCAGTAGGTGCAGCTCTCGTTAAGCAGTTGTCTTAGTTAAATCACGGACTTTTTCGATTAGCGATTAGCGATTAACGGCTTTAGTATTAATAGACTTTGCTAAACAAATATAAGTTCATGAAACAAAAAGAGCACACTTCCCACTCAATATTATTGAGAGAAGTATGCTCTTTTCTAATTCTGTAGCTATTAAGTGCCTGTGACGTCTTGCTAATTACTTCTGCTAGCGGCTTCGCAAGATACCTTCAAGCACATTAAACAACAAGTCGATCTCGTCAATCGAGTTGTAATGCATACAACCAATACGCACCACGCCCTGCTCTTCAATACCCAACTGTTTCACCAGCCCTAATGCGTAGAAGTGACCATTCCACACACAGATATTATGTTCACCCAGCTTCTTAGCGATAAACTCTGGAGAATGGTTTTCAAAGGTAATCGCAAAGGTTGGGGTTCTTAGATTCGAATCAAACTCGGTTTTCCCGTAAAGCTTTGCCCCTTCAAGATCGGACAAGCGTTTCAGGAAGTACTCACTGAGTTGGCTCTCGTGCTTGTTATACAGCGCGTAGCTTTGCTCTAAACGAGAACGCAATGAATCGGCTGGATCACCTAACTGTGCCAAGTAATCCACTGCCGCAATAACACCGGCAAGGCCTTCAAAGCTTTGCGTGCCAGTCTCAAATCGACCTGGGCCGATATTGGTTGCAGGCTCAACCTTATAAGGCTTTAAAGTATGTAGCCATTGCGGCGCAACATAAGCAATACCCACATGCGGGCCGAAGAACTTATAAGCTGAACACGCTAAGAAATCACAATTCAGTTGCTGAACATCGATCAAATGGTGTGGTGCGTAATGCACGGCATCGACATAAACCTGAGCGCCATATTGATGTGCAAGCTCGATAACTTTCGCCATATCAACAATCGAGCCTGTCGTGTTCGAAGCAAACGTCACCGCGACAAGCTTGGTTTTCTCGTTAAGCAGCGATTCAAAATGCGTCATATCCAGACTGCAATCCGACTCGTCTACACGAACTTGGCGAACAATCGCGCCTTTGTCGTCTGCCGCTTGCTGCCAACTCGATACATTTGAGTAATGGTCTAGCGCTGTGACGATAACTTCATCGCCCTCTTTCCAATCGCGGCTGATCGCTCGGCTAAGTTGGAAGGTCAGCGATGTCATGTTCGCGCCGAACACAACGTTGCCAGAAGACTCCGCATTAAGCAGTGCTTGCGCCGCTTCTCGCGCTTGCTGCATTAAACTTGTGGTCTTTTGGCTAGAAAAATAGTGGCCGCCTAGGTTTGAATTGAAATGCCCTAGGTATTCGGTCATTGATGCTAAAACATTCTCAGGCACCTGAGAGCCACCCGGCCCATCAAAGAAAGTGACTGGCTTGCCATTATGATATTGGCCTAACGCGCTAAACTGTTGGCGCACGTCATTAAGAGTGAAGGACATTGCGCGCATCCTTAGCCGTTAGAACAAACACATCCATGTAGCCCATCTCGCCGTGGTCTATGGTACGAATCGGTTGTGCATTGTGCCAAAGCTTACTATCAGCAAGCATTGCCACCTCGCCATCTCCTAACACTTTTCTAAAAAATGGCGCTTCGTGGCTATCTTGATAAAGCATCACTTCACCACCAACGATGTTGTGACGAGTAACACCAATGATCGCGATGTGGTCAAAACCGTCTTGGTGAACACCTTCTGGTGCAACCTGAGTTTCTTCAAAAATAGCGGCAATGCGGATTTGATGGATTTCGATTTCTTGTCCGTCTTCAAGCCCGTTGGTTTCAATAAACAGTTCACACATCTCTTGCATGCCTTCGCTGCTTAGAATATTCGCTTCAATCGGCTCGAACTGACGAACAACATCACCTTGAAAGTGATTAATGTTTTCAGACTGAACAAAGTTATGTTTGTCTAGCTCAACGACTTGTCCATTACTGAATTCAACCACTGAGTACCTTCTCAATCGGAACTGGCCATCTGCATGCTCTGTGCTGGGTAGCTTAGAGAATGAAGGTGACAGCTCCTTAACTGCATGGTTACTGAGGTGGGTAATATGTAGGGTATTTTCGTGAGCATGTAACATCATCGACTCCTTAATGATTGTTAATTAACTTTCGATATTTAACGTTTTGTTTACATAAAGGATACTTGAAGATCTTGCCAAATCAACATTAAACAATCATTTATCCCGTCAGATTTAATAACTCAGACACTAAATCCAATCTAGAAATAAAAAGCAGTTTATAACACCAGAATAAAAGATGACCAACTCTTAAAACTAGCACACTCCACTAGCCAGTTATAAATACCTACAATTTAAATAATAACGATATTATTAACTAGAAAGACAAGTTTCATATTGTGTTGGCCCTTTCACTTCAATACGCCAGCCTCCTTGCATAAACTCAAGCACCACGGTTGCCATCATTCATTTCTATGATTTGCACATCGAAATACGATCTACCTATCAGTTGCCAAACTATTGATTATTTACACAACAAACTGAAATTGGTTAATTTATCAGTAAGCCAGAAACCAAACGCCTTTGCTTGCGCGTCTGGAACAGGTCGAGTTCGGGGGGAACTCGGCCGCCCCAAATGTTCAAGCCAATTAGACTAGATAGAAGAACCAAAATGATTCTAGGGATAGCTAATGTTTCAAATGCTATGTTTTCGATACCAAGCACTAATCGAGATGTTAAAGCATCCTTAATGTTAGGCGTTACACTCGACACGACCGAATTGAGCAGAGCCTAAATAAAACTTATACATATCCTATTCACACGCCTCTGGATTGTTAAAACTATCTACTTTCAACTCCCATGATGTAACACAAGGGAAACTCCAAAAAACATACTTTTAACAAGCTTCTTTTAGCTAATTGTTACCACTAGTTTAATAGCAATCAGTATGATATAAGGTTGCTAAAATAATGATTTAACGAACAATAGTTAAACGTTACATTATCTTATGTGATTAGTTGGAGCGAACGTGGAAATAGTCGCAAATTATAAGTTTGAAATTCTCGAGCAGATTGGTAAAGGTGGCTTTGGTCACGTCGAAAAAATTAGGCTCTTCAACATGAGTGAAACTCATTCCGGATTGTATGCTAGAAAGGTTTTAGACCCACAAGTTGAACTGAAACTTTATCATGAACGTTTTGAGAAAGAGGTTCTATGTCAATCTAAATGTCAGCATAAACACATAGTACAGATTTACATCGCTGTTCTTTATTCAGATAGACCTTATTTTATAATGGAGCTTGGTGATGTTGACCTTCAAACTTTACTCGACAACGATTTACTGGATGAATCAGAAAAATTTCAAGTCATGGATGCCGTGCTTTTAGGTCTGAAACATATTCATGACCAAGGGTTCGTTCATCGTGACATCAAACCAAGTAACATCATCCAGTATGCCGATGGCACGTTTAAAATTTCCGACTTTGGTTTGATACGCAGAACTGATGCCACAGAAGAAAGCAACCCTTTAACGTCAATTGGTTTGGTCTTGGGTACTGAAGAATACATGGCTCCAGAATTACGCTTTGTTGGAAATGACTACTCTGAAAAATCCGATATATTCGCGATGGGCAAGATTTTTGAGAGGCTGAACCTTCAACATGAGGGGATACGAGGCATAATCACAAAATGCTGTAAAATGGACCCATCTGACCGTTATGAAAGCATCGATGAAGTTTTAATGGACATAGAATCCTTACAAGGAGCTAATGCTGCATGACCGCATTCAACTTAAATGAAAGTAGTGCTTTCAGTTTTCCTAAGCCAGAAAAGCCAAATAATGAAGATTCTATATTGGGACCCGTCCAAGTTGATAATGGATTCTTGTTTGCTGTAGCTGATGGGGTTGGTTCTTACACTGGGGCAGATCTCGCATCTTTGAGTGCCATTGATGTATTAAAGAGCATAGAAACAAAAGATGCTCTTCTAGATTACAAGTCAATATTTCCTAAAATATTGGAACAGATAGCCTCATTATCGAGCTATGATTCTAAGTATGAACGAGCATCGACTACTCTTACCTACTGTTACTTAGATGAAACCAATCTATACGTAGCCCATATTGGTGATTGCAGAGCCTACGCCAAGAAAGGTAAGAAGCTAGTTCAATTAACGAAAGACCATACTCAGCATCAGTACTACCTCGATAATAAAATATTTAAGAAATCCGAACTAAAAAACGTTAAAGGTAAAGGTGTAATAACTACCGCTATTTCTCGTGTTGTAGATATGAAACCAGATTTTTATACATTTAACTTAGATGAAGTGACAAACAGTGAAGATAAAACTATTTCGATCTATTTAATGAGTGACGGAGCCCATTCTTTTTGGGAAAAATCACCTCGCTTCTCTGAAAACACTATGAATAGTGTTCTTTCAATGGCTGGAAGTTTAAAACGGAGAATCGAACGTAAAGGCCCAACTGATGATTACTCGTTCATCGCCTGTAAATTTAAGAAAAGATAGAAGAAATAAAGGCTCGATTAACGAGCCTTTTAAAATAGGACTAGAGGTTCAGATTGAATGGAGCTTAATGAACAAGAAAAAGAGATTATCGACAGAGCAATCGAATTCGCAAAAAGAAACAGAACCGCAATCTGTAGACGTATTACCGATAAAAACATATACAGCCCAGAAGAAGACCCAGTATCTGTATTTATGAGTGGCTCACCTGGCGCAGGCAAGACTGAATCATCTAAGGAATTAGTTGCTTCGATTTCAGACAATAATGACAGTGTCCTACGACTGGATCCTGATGAGCTAAGAGCTGAATTCGCAGACTATGATGGTTCTAACTCATACCTTTTTCAAAGAGCGGTTGTTATCCTTGTAGAAAGAGCCCTAGACTATATTTTCAAAGATGATCAAAGTTTTATTTTAGACGGCACACTTGCTAGTTACACAGTAGCGGAAAGAAATATTAAAAGGTCGTTAGATAAAGGTCGAGCTGTATTAATAATATTTGTATACCAAAGGCCTGATTTAGCCTGGGAGTTTGTAACTGCTAGAGAGAAAGTCGAAGGACGAAAGATTCTGCCCGAGCACTTTGTAGCACAGTACTTTGGATCACAACAGGTTATCGAAGACTTGAAAGCAAAGTTTGGTAAACAAATAAAAGTTGATTTGCTAATCAAAGATAATGATGGGAGTACTCGGGTCTACCATAGTAACGTGAATAGCTTGAAATCATATCTCAAACCAGACTATACTCTGGAACAAGTTAAAGAGATTGTTGACATATAGTGTAGAGGAGAGGCCTATGTCTAAAGAAAAAACGCACAAAGTAGCTTCCACACCATTGTCGAGTTTCGTGAAGCAAGCATCTTCTGGCGAGAAGAAAAAAGTGTACCGTAAGGTTATAGTCGCGGCTTCAGAGTCACAAAATATTACTATAGCGAAAGCAAAGGTACATGCAGTAGCTTCTTAAAGCATTACTTATAATATTAAGGTCGCATTAGCGGCCTTTTTTAATTTAGAGTTCATTAGCCGGCTCATCTAGTTTGGTGTAAGAACAACAGTTAAACAGTTCAAACTAAAACACAGTCTTCTTCAAGGTCGATTTCAAAATCAACGGGCGGTAGGTTTACTAAATGCTTGTTCGTTGCATTCAGTAGCTCGACTTTCGCGGGCTTCCCTACTTCGTTTGTGTAGATGGTCGCAAGATAAAGCTTGTCTGATCGGTGGAACGCATCATGAAAGCTCACTTCTCTGTTTAGCAAGCTGGCAAGCAATGGTTTGGTCACAGGAATGTAAGCCCACTTAATGCACTGGCCGTTGTCGTAATCCCCACTCCAATACACCATAAACCTTTGGGTATTTTCATTCTTAACCGAGAAACACTTCGGCCCTAAGACGTCTTGATACACTTCCAGTAGTTCCAATTTACCCAGCTGTGTACCTGTTGGGAGTAAGTTCATTGCTCGTTCCTCATCTTTCTAACTTTGCCTATCAAACCTTGCCTATAATCTTATAATTAAATACTGTTTTTATATACAGTTATTTGGGCGTATTTTGATATGGCGGTTCGAAATCGAAAAGGCGGCAGCAACAATCAATGAAGAAGGCGTTGGTTTCGCCGATCTTTAAGTCACGAAAACGTTTGTCTCCATTAAGTTCTAAACTATAACGATTAATTACACTTCAGCCCTTGTTTAACCTTTTATTGCCTCCATATTTTCCATACAATCCTAAGCGATTATAAATAAAAACAATTTCAATTTCGGAGTCCTCATGAGCGACGTAAAGCACTGTAATTTATTGATTCTTGGTTCTGGCCCTGCTGGCTATACAGCTGCAGTTTACGCTGCTCGTGCAAACCTAAACCCAGTACTGGTTACCGGTATGCAGCAAGGTGGTCAGCTTACCACCACAACAGAAGTTGAAAACTGGCCGGGTGATGCTGAAGGTTTAACGGGTCCTGCTCTAATGGATCGCATGAAAGAGCACGCAGAGCGCTTTGAAACAGAGATCCTGTTCGACCACATTAACGAAGTTGATCTATCAAACCGCCCTTTCCGTCTTAAAGGCGATTCAGGCGAGTACACGTGTGATGCATTGATCATCTCAACAGGTGCATCGGCTAAGTACCTAGGTTTAGAGTCTGAAGAAGCATTTAAAGGTCGTGGCGTTTCTGCTTGTGCTACGTGTGATGGTTTCTTCTACCGCAACCAGAAAGTAGCGGTTGTTGGTGGTGGTAACACGGCAGTTGAAGAAGCACTTTACCTGTCTAACATCGCGTCTGAAGTTCACTTAGTTCACCGTCGTGACACATTCCGCGCTGAAAAGATCCTAGTGAAACGCTTAATGGACAAAGTAGAGAACGGCAACATTGTTCTTCACACTGATCGCACACTAGACGAAGTTCTAGGCGACGACATGGGTGTAACGGGCGTTCGTATTAAAGATACTCAGTCTGATAAGACAGAAGATATCGAAGTAATGGGCGCATTCATTGCTATCGGTCACCAACCAAACACTGAAATCTTCAAAGGCCAAGTCGACATGAAAGATGACTACATCATCGTTCAGTCTGGTCTTGAAGGTAACGCAACACAAACTAGCATCCCAGGCGTATTCGCTGCGGGTGACGTAATGGACCACAACTACCGCCAAGCAATCACTTCTGCAGGCTCGGGGTGTATGGCTGCACTGGATGCTGAACGCTTCCTAGATGGCCTTAACGATAAGTAAATCTGAGATTGCAGATTTAAATATCGAAGCCCTCACCTCAATAGATGCAGGGTGTCATCACATTTTGTTGTAAATCCCTAGAGCCCAGTGGTATATCCACTGGGCTTTCTTTTGTATACTACCCGCCCTCAACAAATAATAATTATCATTAAGCCTTCATAATGGATAAGAAAAAACAACGCAGCTTGAACAAGTGGCTTAAGCAACAGAGTAAGTTAGCGAAACGCTGGCTTATGATTGCGATTAGCCTTGGCGTACTTTCAAGCGTGTTCTTAATTGCTCAAGCAGCTCTTCTCGCCTCTATTCTTCACCAACTGATCATCGAGAACGTCGATAAATCTGAACTGGTTGGTCATTTCGCAGGCTTGGCATTATCGGTCGTTGGCCGTGCTGGCTGTACATGGGGACGTGAAATCGCAGGTTATCGCTGTGGTGAACAAATCCGTGTCTACATCAGGCAACTCATCCTAGATAAATTACGTGAGTTAGGCCCTGCTTACATTAAAGGTAAACCTGCCGGTACGTGGGCAACGCTGTTGTTAGAACAAGTAGAAGACATGCAAGACTTCTTCTCTCGTTACTTACCTCAGATGTCTCTGTCGGTAATGATTCCATTCATTATTTTGGTTGTGGTGTTCCCAGTAAACTGGGCAGCAGGATTGATCTTCTTGCTGACTGCTCCGCTGGTGCCGATGTTCATGGCACTTGTGGGAATGAAGGCGGCCGATGCGAACCGTAAAAACTTCAAAGCGCTACAGCGCCTTTCAGGTCACTTTTACGACCGTTTGCAGTCAATGACGACTATCCGTCTATTTGACCGCACCAACGCTGAAACAGAAGTACTTAAAGGTGCGTCAGAGGTGTTCAGAACACGCACTATGGATGTATTGAAGATCGCTTTCTTGTCTTCTGCTGTACTTGAGTTCTTCACGTCGATCTCTATCGCGATGACGGCTGTTTACTTTGGTTTCACCTACATCGGTGAGCTTAACTTCGGCCACTACGGTGTTGGCATTACGCTATTCGCAGGTTTGTTCATCCTTATCTTGGCGCCAGAGTTTTACCAACCTCTGCGTGACTTAGGTACTTTCTACCACGCGAAGCAACAAGCAGTTGGCGCAGCCGAAAGTATTGTCGAGTTCTTAGAAACCGACATCACTAAGGTAAAATCAGGCGACACTCAACTCGATCCGGCTCAAGGCATCAATATTGAAGCTACCGACCTAAAAGTGTTAAGCCCTGAAGGTGTTCAATTAGTTGGTCCTATCTCGTTCGCATTGAACACTCGCCAATCAACTGCGTTAGTTGGCCCAAGTGGTGCGGGTAAAACGAGTTTGATCAACGCTATTCTTGGTTTCATGCCTTACGAAGGAAGCTTGAAAATCAATGGCATTGAACTGCGTGACTTAGACTTAGACTCTTGGCGTAAGACGATCAGTTGGGTTGGTCAAAACCCATTGTTGTTGCACGGCAGCATTCGTGACAACGTCACCCTAGGTAAGCACGATATTGCTGACCAAGTTGTCGAGAATGCACTTGAGCAATCATTTGCTAGCGAGTTCGTTAACGAGCACGGCTTGGATTATATGATTTCTGATCGCTCTGGCGGCCTGTCTGTTGGTCAATCTCAGCGTTTGGCTCTGGCTCGCGCAATGATTCAAGACGGTCAGTTCTGGTTATTAGATGAACCAACAGCTAGCCTAGATACTCGTAGCGAACAGTTAGTGATGAAAGGCATCAATAGCAATATTGAAAGCCGCACTGCCCTGCTTGTGACGCACCAACTCGCTCCTCTTAAATCAGTCGATAATATTCTGGTGATGCGCGATGGTGCTCTGGTTGAACAAGGTCATTACTCTCAGCTTTCGACTGCGGGTGGTTTATTCGAAGAGATGCTTAACGCGAACTTAGCTCAACAAGATAATAAGGGTAATTTAGATGCGTGATTTACTGCCTTACCTGAAACTCTATAAAAAGCATTGGTTTGGCCTATCGCTAGGCATGCTATTGGCTTTTGCTACTCTGTCGGCTTCTATCGGCTTGTTAACGCTATCAGGTTGGTTCATTTCAGCTTCCGCGGTTGCTGGCCTTACGATTGCACGTGAAACCTTCAACTACATGCTACCGGGTGGTGGTGTGCGTGGTTTGGCAATGAGCCGTACTGCGGGTCGTTGGGGTGAACGTGTTGTTAGCCACAATGCGACATTCAAACTACTGACTGATCTGCGTATCTTCTTCTTCAAGAAGCTGGCTCCGCTGATCCCAGGTCGTATCTCAAACCTTCGTGACGCTGACCTTCTCAACCGTTTGGTTGCTGATGTAGACGCCATGGATCACGTGTACTTACGTTTAGTAAGCCCAGTGACGGTGGGTGTGTTCGGGATTTTCTTCCTGACTCTGTTCTTAATGTGGTTCGATAGTTCGCTTGGTTTGATCTTAGGTTCTATCCTTCTGATCATGCTGTTGGTTTGGCCAATCTTGTTCTACAAGCTGGGCAAGCGTAACGGCGGTGAACTGACACAGAACAAAGCTGATCTTCGTGTGACTACGCTAGATTGGATTGAAGGCTACAGCGAACTGACTCTGTTTGGTGCTGAAGAGCGTTACCGTAATGCGATTCTAGAAACGCAACGAAAGCTGATGGCGAATCAGTTTGTGAATGCTAACCTAACCGGTATGGCTTCGGCTGCGCTAATGCTGTTCAACGGTCTGACGCTTGTTCTTATGCTTTGGCTTGCGGCTGACGGTGTGGGTGGTAATGCACCAGATCCGTTCATCGCGCTAATGGCATTCGCAACCATGGCAAGTTTTGAACTGCTGATGCCTATCGCAGGCGCGTTCCAGCATTTAGGTCAAACTCTGTCTTCTGCTCGTCGCTTGAATGAAGTTATTCTGTCAGAGCCTGAAGTTCAGTTTGCTGAAGAGAAACTCGACATCAACAAGCCGCTTGATATTACGTTCTCAAACATGACGTTCAACTACCCTGACTCTGAGCGCAGTGTTCTGAACGCTGTTGACCTAACGATCCCTGCCACGCACAAGGTTGCGATTGTTGGTCAAACGGGTTCTGGTAAATCGACTCTGATCCAGCTTCTGACTCGCTACTGGGATCCTAAAAAGGGCTACATCTCAATCGCGGGTATTGAACTGACACAGTGGAATGAATCACAGCTTCGTGAATCAATCAGTGTGGTAAGTCAGCGTGTCGACATTCTAAATGGTACTTTGCGTGACAACTTGTTGATTGCAAGACCAGAAGCGACCGATGATCACTTAGCGAATATCCTAAAAGACGTGGGTCTAGAAAAGCTACTTGAGAATGACGGTCTTGATAGCTGGTTGGGTGACGGTGGTCGTCAACTGTCTGGTGGTGAGAAGCGCCGTATTGGTATCGCACGTGCCATTCTTCATGATGCCCCTATCCTGCTTCTAGATGAGCCGACAGAAGGCTTAGATAAGCAAACTGAGCAGAGCATCATGGCGCTGTTCGAGAAGCACTTCGAAGGCAAAACGGTTATCTTCATTACGCACCGTTTGATTGGTCTGGAATCGATGGATTCGATCGTTCTGATTGAACAAGGCGAGATTGTTGAAAACGGGTCTCATGAGAAACTGTTGAACGAAGAAGGACGTTACTTCCAACTTCGTCAGGCAATCTAGCTTCTCATAAGTTATAAAGAAAACGATTCAAAGCCCGAGTTTATACTCGGGCTTTTTAGTGTCTTTATGTTTTTGTATCTTCACTCTTGAGCAATCTATTAGGCAAGTTTGGTTTTAAGCCTCTTTACTAAATCACTGACTTATCGAATTGGTTTTAAACAAAGTTCTGTTTGAGCTTCTCTTCCAACGCTTTGACGCACAGTTTGATGGCAATCGGTGTGTTTGAGGCGAATGGATTCAACGCATAAACCGTGTTTGTGGGTAGTTGAAAACTTGGTAAGAGATCGACCACTTCATTGGATAACTGAGAGAGGTAGAAATCTGGAATCACACCGATACCGACACCAGATTTGATCAACGCGAGACAACTATGAAAGGAGTTCGTAGTGCAGCTTGCTTGTTGTTGGTAAATAAAGTTTTGATCTGTTTGAGAAGTAAAGTGATGAGAGACTTGCTTACCTTGCCATGAGTTAGCAATGTAAGGAATAGATTCAAGCTCACGAGAACGCATGCTTTCAACGCCACACAACACGTCTTTAAACTCGCCCAAGCGTTTCTGCTTTAGGTTACTGTCACGAGAAGTTCCTACTCGTACTGCGAGATCAATATCGTGTTCCATGAAATCTAAGTGCTGATCATCGCTTATAAGCTCGGGTTTTAGCTTGGGATATTGCTTCATTAGATCTGCGACAACAGGGGCAACGAGCAAGTCCATAAGAGCATTCGGTGCAGTAATACGAATCCGACCTTGTGGCTCTTCTAGCTCAGCTTTGGCCATATCCCAAGCCGAGTCAGCAATCACGTTGATGTCTTTGCAGCTTAAATAAAAACGCTCACCCATACTGGTCAGAGATTGCCTCCGTGTTGTGCGTTTGAGAAGTGAAGCACCTAGTTCTTGTTCCAGAATTTTGAGGTGCTGACTGACGACGGACTTGGATAACTCAAGCTTTTCAGCCGCAGCTGATACTGAGCCCTGCTCTACGATGTGAGCGAAAATCGACATCTGCTTTAGCTTACTCATCTTATCGTTCTCTTTTTACATACAGTATTTTCTATTATCTCTGTTTTTCAACTTAATTTCCAAGGCTAAACTGAATCCAACTTATCGAGACACCCAAATCAAAGACACAGTGTTTGAAAGAAGACTGTTATGGAGAAAGACAATGTTAGACAACCAAATTTTAGAAGCATGTAAGCAAGGCATTAACGCGTGGCAGAAAGCATTCAACAGCCAAGATGCGAAAGGCTGTGCCGATCAATATACTGAAAGCTGTGTAATGGAAGCGCGTCCATTTGGTACTTTTGAAGGTCGTGAAGCGATTCAAGCATTTTGGCAAAACATCATCGACCAAGGCTTCAAAGACGTTGACTACACCGATGTTAAGTGGGAAGAACACCCAGAAGGCGGCTACATTCTGACGGCAAGTTGGACAATGAACAAAGCGTTTGGTGTTGTGCATCGTGAGCACTGGGCACTAGAAGCCGATGGTTGCGCTCGTTTAATCAGCGATGACTTTGAGGTTCAAGGCGAACGCTAGCCTGCTCGCTTTTAAAAGAACAAGCCGCTTTAAAAAATAATGCGATAACAGTAGTTATGTCGCTAAAAAATAGTTATGTCGCTAGAAAAACAAAGGCCGGTAGTCTGAATCAGACTACCGGCCTTCTCTTTTTATTCCAGCCTGTCATCGACTGCTTACGAAAAACAACCGTTATAGAGCCGCTTTCTTCGCTTCTGTAATCCAAGCATCAAACGTATTTCGGTTCGCTTTAATCCAACCGTTTACGTGCGCTTCGATATCAGCCGAGCTGTTCTTACCTTTACTCATCATCATGTTCTGAGCACTTACATCATTAATGTTAAGTTTGATGATTTCAAAAAGCTTCGCCGCAGATGGGTTGTTCTTAGCAAACTCTTTGTTCGCAATAATACGCATCGAGTTCATTTCGAAGCCGTAGTTCTTACCGTTAGACAAAGTAGTATCAACATTCGCACGATCACCCGGAAGTGAAGAGAATGGAACTTCTAACCAAACTACGTCTTCGTTAGGAACCAATACACCACTCACCCAATAAGGTGTCCACGTGTAGTAAAGAACTGACTCGCCCTTTTGGTAACGTGAAATCGTATCTGCGATGATCGCTGCATAGTTACCTTGGTTGTGAGTAACGGTATCGTCCAATTTGAATGCAGAGATTTGGTGTTCGATGACCATCTCACAACCCCAACCAGGGTTACAGCCCGTCAGGTCTGCTTTGCCATCACCATCAGCATCAAACAGCTTAGCGATTTTTGGATCAGTCAATTGACCAATGTTAGTGATGTTGTACTTTTCAGCGGTTTTCTTATCAATAAGATAACCTTGAGCGGCACCACTTACATATTGGCCTTCACGGTAGAATTTGTTATCGCCACCCGCCATTTTGTATTTGTCAGCGTGTAGTGGGAACCAACCTACTGTTAGGAACGTTGCGTCACCTTTTGCGATAGAAGTGTAAGCTACGTTGTAGTCCACTTCTTGCGTTGATTTCACATCGTAACCAAGCTCTTCTAAAGCACGGTTAACAATCAGTGTTTGGAACGTTTCTTCAGCAACTGAAGATTGAACGGGCTGAACTGATACACCTTCACCCGGTAAGCTTGCAGCCCACACGTTCGTTGATACAGCCAGTGTCGAAACGATGCTAACGGCTAGCTTACTCTTCCATGAATTATTCATTGGTGTTTTTCCTTAGTTGTAGTTCTGATTGTTTACCGCGATTTAAAGCTTTTAGCACAAGGGAAACAGGCCCCATGTGATACCAGCGTAATTTTGTATTACCTGCATTTACCCCGAGAACTTGGGTAATGCGGTCAAGTAGGATTGCAAGAATAACAATGCCTAGGCCACCAACAGCGGCTAATCCCATATCCAGTCGGCCAATACCTCTCAGTACCATTTGACCTAATCCACCTACCGCGATCATTGATGCAATAACCACCATCGATAGCGACAACATCAGTGTTTGGTTCACGCCCGCCATGATGGTTGGCAGTGCAAGTGGTAGTTGAATTCGGTAAAGCATCTGCTTTTTGCTGGCACCAAATGAGTGACCCGCTTCGATCAACTCTTCCGGTACTTGCTGAATACCCAAGATAGTCAAACGTACAACAGGAGGAAGTGCGAATATGATGGTTACCACCACACCCGGAACGTTACCGATACCAAACAACATTACGATGGGTACAAGATAAACGAAGGCTGGCGTCGTTTGCATGGCGTCGAGAATTGGGCGTACGAATTTAGCCGCGGTATTGCTGCGGGCGAGCCATATCCCCATGGGTAAGCCGATCAGCAGACAGAAGAATACCGATGTCATGACCAGTGAAAGCGTGGTCATCGCTTCAGACCAAGCGCCAATCAAGCCAATAAAAGTCAAAGAAACGGCTGTAGCCAAACCAAGCTTCAGGTTCGAAAACTGCCATGCAACTAAAAACAAAATGATCAACATGAATGGTGCAGGTGTCGACACCAACGCCGTTTCAAATGAACTTAGAATGAAATCGATAGGCACACGGATTGCTTGAAACAATGGACGTCCGTGCTCAACTAACCAATTCAGTCCAGACTCTACCCAAGTGTCGACGGGCAAAACTGCTTCTGCAAAAGGGTTAAGTGGATCAAAAGGTGTCGTTTCGACTGTTTCGCTGCTTAACCAATCTGCTGATGGTGAGGTATCAGCTGCTTGACCCCAAGGATCACTTGATGGCTGAGCTGCTGGAGCTGATTGAGACCATGGGTCATTATTTGTTTGTTCAGACGACATGATCTACCCCTTATCCAATGTTTGTAACAGTCGTGACTTAGTTACCACGCCAAAGTAATTACCTTGCTCATCCACAACAGGAACGGAGTAAGGCACACCGCCAACAAGGCCAAGCACATCGTTGATTGGTAAATCAGGGTTCAGCGTTAGGCCATCATCGAGCTGCGCACTGACGAGTGATTTGTTCTCTTTGTGTGCTTTACGAAGGGAATCAACAGAGACAATGCCGGAGTAACGACTGCTTTTCTCAACAACAATGCCGTATTCACGGTCGTTATCCATCAAGATTTGTAGAGCGGACGCTGGGCCGTCATGTTCTGATTTTTTAAATACCGCCGCTGGCTTCTTACGTGCAATGTCTTTCACCGTAAGAACACTTGCTACATTCACACCGCGGAAGAAAGCTTCGACATAATCGTTCGCTGGGTTGTTAAGAATTTCGTCTGGGGTACCCACTTGAACCACCTCACCGTTTTGCATAATGGCAATACGGTCACCGATTCGCATCGCTTCATCCAAATCATGGGAGATGAAAACAATGGTTCGTTTATCGTCATTTTGAAGGCGAATAAGCTCATCTTGCATTTCAGTACGAATCAAAGGATCGAGCGCCGAGAATGCTTCATCCATCAACAAGATATCAGGGTCACATGCTAGAGCACGAGCCAAACCAACACGCTGCTTCATACCGCCAGACAATTCATCAGGGTAAGATTCTGAATACGGCCCGAGACCGACTCGTTCCAACGCTTCAAATGCTGACTGTTTTCTCTTATCGACTTCAACACCCGCTAGTTCAAGACCAAACGCGGCGTTTTCAATCACTGTCATGTGAGGCATCAATGCGAAGTTTTGGAAAACCATGGAGATGTTGTTGCGACGGACTTCGCGGAGCTCATCTTCTGAGGTGTGGGCAATGTCTTTGCCTCGAAGAAGCACATTACCTTTGGTAGGTTCAATCAAGCGGTTAAGAAGGCGTACTAGGGTTGATTTGCCAGATCCTGACAGTCCCATTATGACGAAAATCTCGCCTTCTTGAATGCTAAGAGAAACATCGTTAACGCCGATCGTTAACCCTGTTTCTTCGAAAACTTTATCTTTGTTCGCGCCTTCATTAATCATTGTAAAAGCACGGTCGGTGTCTTCACCAAACACCTTGTACAGTCCCTTAACTTCCAGTATGGGATCCATGTAATTTAATCCTTTCTTAGTTATCTAAACTAATAGTTATTTAAACTCAAAACCGATTATTTAAACTTAAAAACGGTTATTTAAACCCGAAAAACGATTAGCACTCTAAGCAATTAACCCATGCAAATCAAGGGGCGTCGTTCTGTAAAGTCGATGAAAAACCGTTAAAACCCCAGCCCAAACAAAGGTCAAATATCAAGCCTATACAAAGCAAAATATTGATAATAAAGAAATTTAAATCACACTCAACACCTGCGGCATTATGTATTACTTACAGATAGATTATTGAATATTTATTTCACATCAGAACAATTAATAGGCTAAATAGACCAAGAATATGCACAAATAGTTCGTGTACAAATAATTCGAATACAAACCAATTAAGAGAGTTTAAACGCCACCAAGACTGGTAAATTAACACCATTACGAGGCGCGCACTCCCAATGACTTTTACACACATATGAAGGGCAATCTGGATAGAGTCCGTCCAATTAGGCACAGATCAGATTGATACCTTAATCTCCGATATGGAAGACATAACACCAACTGTGATACTTGCTGCAAACTGTCAAAAGTCGATTACCCAGGCCGAAAGACAACTTGTAGAGTACACATTGCTGTTCCATTCTTTACCTAAAGGTTGGGCACTCTTTCGGACGGATAAAAGGACAGGTATTAGAATGATAAAAATGCTGGTGTGTGACTTTGATGGAACGCTTGATGGCGGCTCGTCTCATGGGGTTGATCAGTTGTTTAACTACTTAACAAAGCAACCGGATATCCGCTTTATCATCGCGACAGGTAGAACACTGCCCTCAATTCGTGTGGGTTTAGCTTCTGACAACTACCCGAAACCACACACGATTATCAGCGACGTAGGCACGAGAATTCATCACGAGCACTCCCAAACGCCGGATCACACCTGGCACAATCAATTAGAAGCATCTTGGAACAAGTCAAAGGTTGAGTCTGCACTTGCATCGCTCGATTTCATGGGAGAGCGCTTAGAGATCCATCAAGGGGAATACAAGATCACTTTCGAAGGAAAACTGTCTGACTCTCAGCACGAGCTAATTGAGTCAAGCTTGGAGTCACACGGATTGGATGTACACCTTACTTACTCCCACGATTGGTACTTAGATATCACGCCTAAGGGTGTCAACAAGGCCACAGCGATTCATCATCTACTTAAACAGCATCAGTTAAGCATTGAAGAGGTATGCGTGGCTGGCGATTCAGCGAACGACACCTCGATGCTAACCATAGATGGCGTAAATTCAATATTGGTCGCGAATCATTACCCTGAGATCGCTCACCTCTCCGATCGAGATAACGTATACACCAGCAGAGCAACACATGCAGAGGGTGTGTTAGAAGGCCTTAAATACTGGCAAGGGCTTGCTGCGTCGGGGAATTAATACAAGTGTATCAAGCAGATCGCCTCGACTTGATACACTTATTTCCAACCAGGAAGCCAATGATCCTTATCGGTTAGATCGCGCCAGTTAATGTCTTCTTCTCGTTTCGTCATCACCGCTTCTATTAAGCAACGAATGACCTCCCCTTCTTCGAATTCGACCTCCGTGATCATAAAGTGCTTTTCTTTCTTTACTGGGCTAACGGCCGTCCATTTACTGCGAAGTAGTTTCTTTGGATTGATTCGATTCATTGATTTTATCTCTCGCTGTGATGTCGTTGATTAATATGAGTTGTCTACTCGACACTGGGTAATAGTCTCTATGACGCAAAAAAGATCATAAAAAAAGCCAGCGATTAAAGCTGGCTCTATTCTGGTGATTGTTTCTCGTTAGAGATTAACCATTTTTAGGTGGATCAAATGCCGTCAGTTCTAATGCTGGGCCTGTGTATTTTTCAATTTTCACAAGCGCAGAATTCGCAGCACAACCATTTGCCAAACGAGAAGTTGGAATATCCAACGTGAGCACGTTACAGCCACCATTTTTACATAAACCTGTCTCTTTATCTAAATCTGGCCAACCGCCTTCATGGATACATACAGCACCCTGTTTGATACCATCAGTCACTAATGCACCAACCAGTACTTGTCCACGATCGTTATATGCACGAACCAAATCTCCGGTTTTGATGCCACGTACTTTCGCGTCTTCTACGTTAATGGAGATAGGTTCACGGTTACCAATAGCGTACTCTTCACGCAATTTTGCATAGTTAAATTGACTGTGTAAACGGTGGGCCGCATGCGCTGTCATCAACTGAAGTTCATCACTCTTCGCTTTACCAAAGAACTCTGTAGGCTCAATCCACGTTGGATGCGCTGGACAATCCGCAAGATTGTAGCCTTCGATTGTTTTAGAGAAGATCTCGATCTTACCACTTGGTGTACCTAGCGGATTCATCACAGGGTCTTTACGGAAATCAGCATGGCGAACGAACTGTGCAGCTTTCTTGTTGTATTTCATTTCAATAAGCTGGTTATCATCCCAGAACTTACCAAACTTAGGCATACGTACACGTGCAGATTTACCCGCTTTTTGCGCTGCATCGTAGAAGCCTTTCAACCAAGCCATTTCGTCTTTACCTTCAGTAAAGACATCGCGACCACCGGCTTTGATCATCTCAGACATATCTGCAAATACATCAAAGTCGTTACGCGCTTCACCTTGAGGTTCAACTACCTTCTTCATTGGTACTAAATGTTGGTTACTGTAGTCACCTGTCATCGTCATATCATTACGTTCAAATGACGTAGTGATTGGCAATACAATATCCGCATGCTTAGCCGCTGCAGTCCAGTAGATCTCAGAGATAACCACAAGTTCAGGTTTTTGCCACGCTTTGATCAAACGGTTGGTATCTTGGTGATGAGTAAAGTTACCACCGCCCGCCCACCAAATCATTTTCAGGTCAGGGAACGTCAGTTCATGACCATTGTGCATATATGATTTGCCTGGGTTTTCCAGTGCTTCTGTAATACGAGCAACAGGGAAGCTGTTCACCGCACCTGAAACTGCCCAGTCGTTACCTGCTGAAGAACCACCACCGATCGAAGCTGAAATCGCAGGTAATACACCAGCATCGCGTGTTGGGTTACCACCATTAGAATAGTGGTAAGACAGACCAAAACCACCGCCAGGAAGACCAATCTGACCAAGCATTGCAGCTAACGTCGCAATCATCCAGTGGCGTTGCTCACCGTATTGTTGACGCTGAATGCCCCAACCCGCCATAAGCATAGTGCGGTTCTGGCTAAAGATGTCTGCTAGAAGCTCAAGTTGTTTCGCAGGAACGCCTGTGATCTCTTCAGCCCATGCTGGCGTCTTTTCAACACCGTCTTCTTTACCCATTAGGTACGCTTCAAACTTATCGTAACCACTGGTGTACTTATTCAGGAACTCTACGTCATGCTTACCCTTCTTAACTAAAGAGTGCGCGATACCCATCATCATTGCGACATCGGTCATTGGGCGCGGCGCAATCCACTGAACTGTGTCACCAAAGAAATCAACGGTTTCGGAACGCATAGGGTCAATCGCGATGATTGTCTTGCCGGACTTCTTAAGTTGATGGAAGAACTCTAGGCCTGAACAGTCGGTTGAACTCCATGCAATCTTAAGCGTGTTCATTGGGTTCATACCCCACAACACAACAACGTCTGAGCTCTCTAGTACCACAGGGTGAGTGGTTTGCTGTTCATAAACTTCGATCGATCCCATTACGTGCGGCATGATCACTTGTGCCGCGCCCGTTGAGTAATCACCTAAGTGACCAGAGTAACCACCAGCCAAGCTCATGTAACGTTGCAGCAACGTTTGTGCTTTATGCAGTACGCCACTTGAACGCCAACCGTAAGAGCCCGCAAATACAGATTCAGGTCCGTTCTCTTTACGAATACGCGTTTGCTGTTCGTGGATCAGCTTATAAGCTTCATCCCAAGACACTCGAACGTAGTCGTCATCACCACGAGAGCCTGTTGGCGCCGATGGATTGTCTAGGAAACCTTTACGTACCATTGGGTATTTGATACGCGCTTTGGTATGAACCTGATCAGGGCCTGTCGTTTGCAAGCTGTTTGGCACTGTTTGTGCCAGAGCATTAGTCGTTGAAACCAACTTGCCATCTTTTACTTCACACAACATCGGTCCCATGCGGCCTGCAGTTAATACACCTTTACCACGCTTATTCGCAGCTGATGCTGTCATTGGCGTCAATGATGTAAATGCCAGCGCACCAGCAGCCATGCCCGATCCTTTGAGGAATCCGCGACGAGTAATATCTGTCATAATTATTTCCCTTTTGTTTCTTAGTGGCCAGCCACATCTTTTGCGTGGTTCTGGAAGTATTTAGTAAGAAGTTCTAAATCTTGGTCTGAAATGTCAGTTCTTTCGCCCATGCCTTTTGCAACAGGGCCCCAAGCATTAACGGTGAAGTGGTTCGCGCCAATTTTTGCGTGGCATGTCGAGCAGTAAACGTTGTCGAGTTCTTCAGCGTACTCCCAGATTGGCTCGAGTGAATCCAGTACAGGCGCATCAACGTTCGCGGTTAACACCGCCGTTCGCCATTCATTGCCGTACGCATCCGTTTTAAAATCACCAACGTCAAGGTTCTGTTGCCCTTGGTCTGTCAGCATCGCAACGATTGAGCGCTGACCTTCGCCGTAGTAAAGCACCTGTTCTGCACCCTTCATTTGGTAAGCATGCAACTCGATTGTGCGCTCAGTACCTTCAACACTTTTCACATCTAGGCGTGCCGTTGGATTAATAGTGCCAAGGTCACCAATACTGATGGTTTCTGCTGAGTAAACGACTTTCGCATTCGGGTCTGTTTTTTCGGTGAATGCCATCAAATTATCAAAGGCTTCGCTGTCCATTTCTGGCTCAGGAGCAAAGTGAGCAACACCTTTGTGGCAGTCGATACAAGTCTGATTATTCTCTTGTCCGTACTCATGCATTTTTGCTGCATCTTCAGATTGCTCGTAGCTGTCCATCGCATCGAAAGTATGACAAGAACGACACGTGGCTGAATCGCTTTCACGCAGTTGTGCCCACACTGTTTCTGCCATTGCCATACGATGTTCTTCGTATTTATCTTCTGTATCAATTTTGCCGGTTACGAACTCATGATAAATATCTTTAGACGCACGAATTTTTGTGATTACGTAGTCAATTGGATCAGAAGGAATATGACAGTCAGAACACTCAGCTCGAATGCCTTTTGCATTGCTGAAGTGGATTGAACCTTCATATTCTTCATACGGAATTTGCATAGTGTGGCAAGAAGTACAGAACTCAGTACTCGATGTGTAGTGCATAACGGCTGCAGTACCGCCCAGCGTTAGCCAACCAATACCTATACCAACAGCGGCAATAAGAGCGATATATCGTTTTTTAATAGACATATTTAGAAATCATCTTCAACAATTAGTAACAATTGCGATCAGAATAATACTTTAGGGGTAGTCACTATTGATTCACGTCATAAATTGTCTTTATTGACAATAAAGAAAGTGAGCAATGAGACTTCAATACAACTCACTTATAACCGTGAATATCAAACCAATTGGTTTGATATTCACAAAACAAATAAAGCCAATCTCATTTATAAAATTCAACTAAAAATAACTACACGCCTTCCTATTTAAATCGCACTAAAATCAAGATAAGGAGTAACGAACCCGCCTATAATATTTGCAAAATTACGGCATTGAATTAGGCATGAACCAAACAGAGTTCCAACAAAAAATAGTGAGTTTTACTTCGATTGAACAAGCCCTTGATTACTTTGAAATTGGGTTTGATAGCAAGTTCATCAACCAAAATAGAGTCGAGCTTGTGAAGCGCTTTAACGGTTATCTGATTCTGTCAAAACCCGCTGATTGGTTTTCTGGAAGAAGAGCGCTGAAAAACGCGTACTGTAAGGTGCAACGCAGTAAACTCGATCGCTATACACGTTCTGCCTGTCGTGGTTGCACGACTTGCCAACGTCGATAGCTCAAAGTTAACCGTTAAATAGCTGTCGATTTAAAAGTAGGCAGCTAAAAAACAGATAGCTGAAATAACATCTCATTACGATTTAGTTAGTGGTTTGCTCGAAAAAAAGTGTGCTAATCTTACGGCAACTCAACTACGAGATAAAAACTACAATGAAAATTTTCAGCAACTTCGAAAGCGGCAACATTCACGTCGTTTCAGCAGATTCACCACAAAACATTCAACTAACTATTCCAGCGGATAATCAAACTGAAATCGCACAATGGTTTCATTTCCGCTTAGAAAGTGAAGCTCAACAAGCTCACCACTTTGAAATCGGCCAATTGGCAACATCTGCCTACCCTGAAGGCTGGAAAGATTATGATGTGGTTGCATCGTATGACCGTGAAGAGTGGTTCCGTATTCCATCTCAATTCGATGGCGACACATTAAGCTTTGATATCATTCCTGAACACGATTCAATGTACTTCGCGTACTTCGCACCGTATTCATACGATCGTCATCAAGATCTCTTGCACAGTGCTCAAACGCACCCTGCTTGTAAGCTAGAAACTCTCGGCCATACGTTAGATAACAACGACATCACTTTGCTAACCATCGGTGAGCCAAGTGAAGAGAAGAAAAACATCTGGGTTATTGGCCGCCAACATCCGGGCGAGACCATGGCTGAATGGCTGATCGAAGGTCTGCTACAACGCTTGCTTGATGAGACAGACACAGTAGGCCGCTCACTGTTAGACAGCGTTGTATTCCGCGTTGTACCTAACATGAACCCAGACGGCAGTATCCGTGGCCACCTACGCACTAACGGTATTGGCGTTAACCTAAACCGTGAATGGCAGTCACCTTCTATGGAACGCAGCCCTGAGGTTTTCCTTGTTCGCGAGCGCATGCTAGAGACTGGTGTTGACCTGTGTCTAGACATCCACGGTGACGAAGCGATTCCATATAACTTTGTTGCTGGTAGTGAAGGTACGCCTTCATACAATGAGCGCATTGCAAAACTAGAGAATCACTTCAAGCAAGCTCTTCTGACTATCACGCCAGAGTTCCAAGATGAATTTGGCTACGATAAAGACGAACCGGGCAAAGCAAATATGACCGTCGGCACAAACTGGATCGGCGAACAGTTCAAGTGTTTGGCATACACTGTCGAGATGCCATTTAAAGATCACATCAGCCACGCGGACGAACTGTACGGTTGGTCTCCAGAGCGCAGTGTTGCATTTGGTCACGACATGCTAGCAGCGGTTTGGGCAACAGTAGACGAGCTATAAGACGAAACAAACTCGTTAGTTTGTCTTTAGAAGTAGTTTGTTCATATAGATGACAAAGCCCAGCACTCGTCAAAGTGCTGGGCTTTTTATATCAGATAACGATGAGTTACTTGGGTTTTAGGCGTTTAGAAGCTTTGCTTATGCCACTCTGAGGTTCGCGAAGAAAACCGGGTACCTTTGCCTAATGTGTCGTTGTTCAGCCACCATATCTTTGAAACTCGGGCCTTGTGATAACAGAACGATCACTTCATCGCCTTCTTGCCTCAATACAGAACCACGAATATCAATGCTGTTATTACCATGCAACCATAAAGTGCCTGCCATTGAGAAGCCTCGATAGACCGGGATGATGTTACTCATCATCAAGCGCACGCCTTTTTCAGAAACTTCACTGACATGAAAAAGTTCATCTTTGATTCGTATCACTGGGCGCGCCTTTTTAGGGTACTTCAGGCGGTAATACTCACGTTTCTGGGTGAATGACTCTTCACTCATCGATGACTCCCTATCTTTGTTTCATGTTTCTGTTTCTTGGTAAAAATGAACAAGCTAACTATCCGTTGTTTTCTGTTTCAAATCTAAGCTCGAAACATACACATTCATCCAATTGATGACTGTCCATTATATCGACTTTACATAGCAATGCTTTAGCCATTTATGAAGAGACTCTAAAATTCCTGAGGATTCAGTAAAAAATGAGAACTGAATAGAATATGGTATATGCCCCATTCTTAGCAACACTACCTCAGAGCTGAAACAATGCTAGTTGAATACTAAAGCCCACAAATAGAACACCACAAACAATGTTCATCATTTGTGAGGTTCGCTTTTGAACCAATAAGCGCTTGAACGTATCCGCCATTAAGATCACAATCAAGAACCACATCGACACTACTGTCGCCTGAATCCCACCAAGCATCAAACTGTCTGTCACAATCGCATCTTTTGAAACAAATTGAGGGAATATAGAAAGATAAAACAGGACGATTTTAGGATTCAGTAGATTAGTGAGGAGCCCTTTGAAAAATTGATTGTATAGCTTACTTCCCGATGCACTTACCGCATAAAGTACACCCTCTTGAGCACGCAGGGCCGCGCGAAAATGGTTATACCCAAGCCAGACAAGATACAAAACCCCAGCCCACTTAAGCCCTTCAAAGGCCATTGGGGTGTTCGACAATAACAAACTTATGCCGTTGGCCGAGATAAAGGCGTGAAAAAAGAAACCACATGACACGCCCAACACGTTCACAAATGCGAACAGCTTCCTTTGAGTTAAGGCTGTGCTTAATACCAACAAAGCATTAGGGCCTGGAATAATGGCAATAAAAAACACGATAACAATAAACAGCGATATACTGTCCCAACTCATTTCGAACTCATTTCATGAACATTTTTAGGGCGGACATTGTACGTCCATTCAATGCCATTACAATATGATTAACGTTTAATTATCGCGTATGGCTAACATACATAATTCACGCATAAAATGAGAGCGTTTATCGTGTAACGTTACAAAACTGATTTTCTAACATTTGCAGCCCTGTTAGACTCCACCTCCCTTTTGATACTTGGTTCATTTATGTCATTTGATAGCCTAGCCCTTAACCCAAAAACCGTCTCCGCGATCCCATCTCAATTCAATAAGCCGACAGAGATACAGCAAGCGGTAATTCCTACAATTATTGCGGGGAAAGACGTGCTGGCGTTGGCTCAAACGGGTAGCGGAAAAACGTTGGCATTTGGCTTACCTTTGCTGAACAGCATCAAGCATGATGTAAATGAACTACAAGCGATAATCATTGTTCCAACCCGTGAACTTGCCTCTCAAGTAGCCAAAGCACTAGAACCCATCGCAACCACACTTGATATCAAAACGGTGACACTGACTGGTGGAGTTGATATCGAGATCCAGCAACAGCAATTGTTAGAAAAGCCACAACTCGTGATCGCAACTCCTGGCCGCCTACATGCCGTTATTCAAGAGAACAAGCTCGAGCTAACCCAATGCAAGTCTTTAGTTCTTGATGAGGCAGACCGTTTACTCGACATGGGATTTTGGCCAGATGTTCAAACCATTATTTCTGCTCTTCCTAAAAAGCATCAAACACTGCTGTTTTCGGCTACGCTGCCAAAAGAGCTGATCAGTCAGACTGAGGCGCTTCTTGTTAATCCAGTAAAGGTCACGACGCATCAAGAAAACAGTGTGGTCGCGGCTATTGAAGAAACTCTGTACTTAGTGAACAAAGGCAGTAAAGTTCAAGCGCTGATCGCCCTACTCAATCAGCACGCATGGTCGCAGGTATTGGTATTTATTGGCGCAAAAGACAATGCAGATGCATTAACCAAGCGATTGAGTAAAGCCAAAATAAGTGTGAATGCGCTACACGGAAATAAGAGCCAAGAAGAGCGAGAGCAAGCATTAGAGAGTTTCAAAAATGGCAAGACTCGTGTGCTTATCGCCACCGACGTTATGGCTAGAGGCATCCATATTGATCAACTACCTGTCGTAATTAACTTTGATTTGCCATCGCATTCGGCGACTTACGTCCACCGAGTTGGTCGCACAGCAAGAGCAGGAAGTACTGGCAGCGCGATATCTCTGGTTAGCCACAGCGAAACTGACTACCTGAATGCAATTCGTACTCTGACCAATAAACCTCTTATGCTACAAGCGTTGGAAGGCTTCCCTGTTACAGACAAACCTGCATCTGAAGCGACAGCTCGCAAACGTCCGCCTAAAGACAAAATGGCTAACCGAAGAACCGCAAAAAAGAAGAGTGTTAAGCAATTTAAGAGCAAACCAAGTTCTTCGAAATAACCTGTTATTCAAAGTAACCACAGAAAATCGAATAGCCCAGTTGCACTGGGCTTTTTTATGGTTGATCTCATATTAGCAGGACCAAAATACAAACTTATGCCCTCAAACCTCCATAAAGATGCCAACCTAAATGACACTTTTATGAATTATGATGCCAAGGTATTGATTCTTGGTTGCTCAAAAAAAATACTCTAAAATCACGTTGACGCCCCTATATCTGACAACTAGATTTTTCTATTAGCGTCTAAAAACCGGGAGGTCATTGAAATGAAACGTGCAAGCTCTACATATCGATTACAACTGATTAAGGAAGTGGCTACTCGCCGAGATCGTCAGCGTTCTAATGACCCGATGGCAAACTACATACAAAACCTAATAGACAACAAAGATGACTGTGATACCTCGGTGGAACGTAACCAGAGATTCAGTGGCAGTCATTTTGATGAGCATATTGGTGGTTGGGTTAGCGACCATTGGGGTAGCAAGTAAGCCTATATCTCTAGTCACTGATATAGTCGATAGAACAGCATCGTTAGCTGTAGAATTAATATCCGTATTAACCTATCATCTGCAACAATTCCCTATCCAAGAGTAAGCAGAAAGTGCCTGAGTTAAAAAGAGAAAAAAGAAGTGATGGTTGCCTTCCAAGTGATCCCTCGCGTTAAAGAAGGCAACAACTTCGAAGTGGTTGATAAAGCAATTGAAGTTGTGAAAGCTGCCGATGTGCCTTTCCAAGTCGGAGCTATGGAAACCACGATGAAAGGTGAACTCAACCAACTGCTAGATATCGTTAAAAAAGCAGAACAAGCTTGCTACGATGCAGGGGCTGTAGAAGTGATCACAAACATTAAAATTCACAGTAAAACCACGGAAGCCGATGATACATTTTGCACGTATCATCGTGGTGTAACGAAAGCGAATCACATGTTTGTTTAATAACATTTTTATTTTAGAAAGCTGTTTATTTAAGAAAACAGGGCCTTTAAGAAAGACTCTGAAGAACCAGCGGTATTATTGAAAAGGCATGTCTGAAAGGTGAGAAAGGATTTCCATTCGCTCTTCTTCTGACATCGAATGCCAATCACGCGGAGTCTCTTCAGGGTCATCTTTCGCCCCGATCGGTTTACGATCCAGTGCTTTGACTGGCTCTTTTTTGAGTTTTACGTTCTTTTTATTCATACCGACACCACTCCTTCAGGTACAAAGGTACCTACCTTAATATTACACCCCAACCATTATGTAAAGTAATAGTTACCTCGAGGTTAAATGAAATCTCAATACTTCCTCTTTAGCCGAAAAGATCTCTTTGGGGACTTGTACTTCCCTCTTCGTCGACCGAGTTACCAACCAAGTTTTTTTGCTTCATTATTTTTCTTCTATAGCGTTGACGACACAGCTTTATGACGTGTAACTGTTCTGACGGCGTCATCGACATCCAATTAAAGCGCTCCTCCCTTTTACGCATACAGCCATTGCAATAGCCTTTGTCATCGCTTGAGCAAACCCCAACGCAAGGGCTTGGAACTTGGAAAAACTCTAACTGCTCCACCGCGCCTCCTTACATATTCAAAATTACGCTTACTATCTCAAAAATAAGCGATTAATTTGTCGCCTAGCTCATGAAATCCATACTAAACTATGACCTTATACTGACACATATAGTGTTTTGTAAACTATACTTTGAACCCATCAAGTTACACTTATTCGGTAACTTCGTTCTTTCCTTTGGAGCCTTATAATATGAAGTTTAGTTCAAAAAAATTACTAGCAGTAGCCGCTTTACCTATGATGCTAGCAGCATGCACAACAACAGGTGATAACGCGATGCAAGTAACACCAACCGATCTACAGCACCATAATTGGGAACTTGCGCAAATTGATGGCAAGAACATTGAGAAAAGCGAACACCAAGCGACACCTCGTCTAGAGATCGGCGAAAAGATGACAGCAAACGGCATGGCTGGTTGTAACAATTTCTTCGGTCAAGGCGAACTAAAAGACGGTCAATTCCGCATTAAGCAAATGGGCATGACAATGAAAATGTGTCACGGGTCTGCGATGGAAATCGAACAATCGGTTTCAGCGACTCTAAGTGAGTGGAGCGACGTAACACTAACAAACGATACGCTAGTATTGAAAAACGATGTACACACGCTAACGTACACAATTCGTGACTGGGTAAACTAATCCGTCAGAGAAACCAAATAATTGATTAAAGGAGCCCTAGTGGCTAATGCCGATCAGTTAAAGCCAAAGTGATCGGTTGAAGGATCCTTCCGAGCTGTC
>NZ_JBFSPI010000007.1:0-94821 GCF_041464685.1 Vibrio sp. 10N.237.312.B06 | reverse complement strand
TGTCTGCACCAATTTGGAATGACTTAGTACCGTGAGTACCGTTAAGCAGCTTGTTACCACCAAAAGAGGTTGTTTCAGCGATACGGTTCAATTCATCATTAAGCGCCGTTACTTCTTCTTGGATTGCTACACGGTCAGATTTGGTATTTGACCCGTTTGTTGATTGCAGAGATAAGTCACGCATACGTTGTAGAATGTTCGATGTTTCATTCATCGCACCTTCTGCTGTTTGAGCGATAGAGATACCATCGTTCGCGTTACGTACAGCAACATCAAGACCACGACTCTGAACGTTCAAGCGGTTCGAGATTTGTAGGCCAGCAGCGTCATCTTTTGCGCTGTTGATTTTAGAACCTGAAGATAGGCGTTCCATTGATGTTTGTTGAGCGCTGTTTGCACTGTTTAGGTAACGTTGTGCTGTCATTGCTGAAACGTTGGTATTTACATTCACTGCCATGGTGATTTCTCCAATTGATTTTCCGGTATAGTGGCTTCCGACGTCTCGGAAAACCAAGTAGTTATCTCTAAGTTACTTTTAATAACGGCGTGAATGCTGAAACCTTTAGAAAAAAAGCAACAAAATTAAAGAAATAGCGAGAAAGGATAAGAAAGCGTGACTGGTAGTAAAATTATCAAAAAAAGATGAGAAAAAGGCTAAAGTTGTCGAAAAGTCAGCCGGGGGAAATATTGTGTTTTAATTAACCAAAGGACTTTAGTTAACCGATAATACCTTTATAAGAATTAACCTAATTTATTAGCCTAGTAGCGTTAAAGCTAAGTTCGGCGCTTGCTTAGCTTGAGCTAAAATAGTGGTACTGACTTGCTGCAGTATTTGTTGTTTGAGCATTTGAGTGGTTTCTTTGGCGTAGTCTGTATCTTTGATTCGACTGTTTGATGCCCCCAAGTTCTCATGAACATTTTCAAGGTTATTAATCGCATGGTCAAAGCGGTTTTGCATCGCCCCGAGTTCAGAACGGTGACTATCAACATACTTCATCGCTGTATCCAAAATAGACACGGCGCGCTGTGCGCCCCCAACATCAGTGACATTAATATCATCGACTGACTCGTAATAACCCGCCGACATCGAAAGCTCACTGGCTAATGAGCCTGAGAAAGAGATCGTGCCTGCCGTGTCTTCGCCTGACATGTAGATCTGAAGCTGCCCGTCATCATTGACGGAAGCCGAAACCAGATCCGTTTGACCATTGATATAAGTCGCTAGCTCTTCAATGTCATCGCCCGCCTTGGCATTAATTCTGATCTCTTGAGGCTGACCAAAACGATCGGTAAACGCCATCTTCATATCATTCTGGTTGGATTTAACTTCCCACGAGTCACTTGCCATGCCATTGGCAACATAGCTAAAGCCGCCCATGTTGATATCATCGGTGCGCATGTTTTTCAAACCTATCTGCACCGCCTCACCAGAGCTGCCACCGATTTGAAATGACGAGCTACCAAAGCTGCCGTTAAGGAGCTTTTTCCCACCAAATGAAGTGGTTTCCGCAATTCGGTTTAGCTCATCATTTAAGGCGGTTACTTCTTCTTGAATAGCCGTCCTTTCCGATTGGCTATTCGAACCATTAGTCGCTTGCAGTGACAGGTCTCGCATGCGTTGCATGATATTTGTGGTTTCATTCATCGCCCCTTCTGCTGTCTGCATAATGGAGATACCGTCGTTAGCATTTCGAACCGCAACATCGATGCCGCTCATCTGTGCTTCTAATCGATTAGAGATTTGTAAGCCAGCAGCATCGTCTTTTGCACTATTAATACGACTCCCTGAAGCCAAGCGCTCCAAAGATTGGTTCAGCATGTTATTGGCATTAGAGAGATTCCTCTGAGCCACTAATGCTGAAACATTCGTATTAACAGTTATAGCCATAGACCTTCACTTACAAAAAGATGAATAAAACTTACGATTGCTCTTGTATCGACCTATTTATATAAAACTTTAAAAAAAAGGAGCCATGAGGCTCCCTTTGTTTATTCTATTTGAGTGCACTTACTTAATCGTTAGTGCACTCAACATCTCAGCTGAAGGAGCAAAGTAGTAAGCGCCAGTAACGGCTTTAGTAAAGCGAAGCAGTTGGTCTGTTTTGCCATCTGTTTCGCCGTACATACTCTCTAGCATCGCATCGAAATTATGACGAACATTACAGTAAGCGATGAACAGTAAACCGTGATCGCCTGTTGCTGTGCCGTAAGGTAGGCTATGACGAACAATTTTAAGGCCCTTGCCTTCTTCTTTGATATCCACACGACCAACGTGAGACGCCGCTGGAACATCGTCTAGCTCGATCGAATCTGGCTTGGTACGGCCAACCACTTTCTCTTGTGCCGATACGTTTAATCTATTCCAAGCTGGCAGATTATGCACAAAACGCTGCACCATTACGTAGCTACCACCTGCGAATTCACCTTCAGGCACAATCGCCACTTCAGCACGCTGCGCGTCTTTCGGGTTTTCAGTGCCATCAACGAAATCAGTCATGTCACGTGAGTCTAGGAAACGGTAACCGTAAATTTCATCTACTACTTCAACGTCTGCCGCTACTTCAGATAGCAATTTACGTAGGATGAAGAAGTGTAGGTCATGTCGGTTTGAATGACAGTGAATCAAAACATCAGACAGTGTGCTCGGTGCTGTGATATCACCTTCACCAAGCTCAGGAAAATCAATTAGATCAGAGGGAGCAGCTTGCTCAAACTTATCCCAAAAAGCTTTTGAGAATGCTACCGACGCCGTTAGGTTCGCATCAGGTTGAGTTTGGTTTAGCTCGTCGATTAGAGTCGGAAGCTTTTGAATTTCTGCTAGTACATTAGCAGTATTAGCGTTCACTTTAAGTTGAACGTAAAGAGCGAAAGGCCCAGCTTCAGGCAAAATAGCACTTTGAACGTTAGGCTGCTCATTTGAAACATTAAGCATAGATTATTCCTTCCAGTTTTAGCTTCTAAGTATAATTGTGAATGGTACAAATGTTTTGATGAGAATCAGTCTTCGTGCTCAACCACTTTAAAGCAATCCCTAGCGGCATGGCTATTGGTTAAATAAAGCGCTAACCAGAGGAGCAATAATAGGGTGATAGCATTTGACCAACGGAACCATCCGTTATCCAAATAGATTAAATAAATTGTATGGGAGCCCTGTGCCAAGATAGCCATCATGGTAACCCAACGTCCCCATGACACGACTTTGTTAAGGCGCTTTCTATCTGGAGATCTTAGTCCAAACAACCACATCAATAACAAACTAGGCACACTCAACGCAATCCCGACATAAAACATCTGGTGGTCTGGATAGATGGTCTCAAGAATATCCGTTCCCGACTCTCGGCTTGCGCCCGCAACAATGAAAACGACCAAAGCTTTCGCAAGAAACAGCCAACCTAACCATAATAAGATTGGGGCTTTCAAAAAGCCGTGTTTATCGTATTGTTCTATGGAGTACCGCACAACTCTCACTTTCACTTGTTTTCAAACCAACACTTTAACGCAAATCATTCATACTTAACTAGGTTTGCGTTATCTTATTGGTTAATCCGTTTTAATTGTCGAACTCAGTATGAAAAAGAAAACTAATACACCGTCTGTTGAATCTCAACAAGAAGCACTGAAGATAGCCAAAGCGACGCAAAAGCCAGCTCAAACCAAAGAACAAACAAAATTAATTGCTCAAGGTATCGAAAAAGGCATCGCACTTTACAAGAAACAGCAAAAAGAACGCAGCCGCCAAGCCGATAAAGCAAGAAAACGCGTACGGAAAGAGAAGCAAACTCAACAAACTAATCTAGACGAAGAGAGCAATGTAGACACAATTGTTGAAACAACATCAAATCACGCCAGCAAATTGCCGTGGTTACTATTGATCGCAAGCTGGGTAGGTTTCGCGATTTATTTGATGAAATAGCAGGATAAATGTATGAAAAAAGAATTAGTCGCTTTAGCTATGACAGGCATATTAGTCGGGTGCACGACACCGACAACAGTCCCACATAGCAAATCTGACCAAGTACAAATGGATTACCACGGACTGATTGATATCAACGAGTGCGAATATAAAGGGGAAGTCACCGGCAGCGAAGGCCACTGGTATAGTTATCTGTTTTACCCGAACGACACTCTGATTCAAGGCGCAATGAATGAGCTAAAGTCCAATGCTATTGGATTAGGTGCGGACACCGTAATTTTCACACTTCCCCAAGATTTTGCGACTTCCGTAACCATGTTGGGCACCGCTTATCGGTGTCGCTAATTCGACTTATCGCTAATCGGTAAGGAGTAGAAAGAAGAAAGCCAGCTTTCGCTGGCTTATGCACTAAATCCAAGGCTTGTTGCTATATCGCCTTTACGCTGGATAACCCATTGACTGTCAAATGGCCCCCAGTCGGATAATTGGTAATAGCCATCATTATGACGTCGCCCATCTTGAACAAACATAAGTTCAATACCGATCCCCGGTAACGCCTTGAGTACATCTTGAATAGTACGACGAGGCCACCCCGTTTTTTCGATGAGTTTAGGCACATTTGGCCTATCAAGGCTTTCCACTAACAATGCTAAATATAGCCGCCTTGCAAAAACAGGACTCAACTCCATTGACACCTCCTATATATGTGCAACTCAATTATTTCTTTTTTTGCTGACAACATGTTGAGGCTGATCAATAAGTCTCCAATAGTGACATTTTCTTACTGTTTTTTTTCACTCTATGAAATATTCCTCACTCTATTTTGTCTGAATTGCCGCTTCCTGATAGGATTCAACTCATAACAACGAAATAAAATCACCCAAAGGAAGAATAATGACTATCACTATGTTTGGCATTCCGAATTGCGACACCATCAAAAAAGCAAAAAAATGGCTAGAAGCTGAAGGTATCGAGTTCGAATTTCACGATTATCGCAAACAAGGCATCACTGAAGAGTTAGTAACAAGCTTCTGTTCAGAGCTTGGTTGGGAGCTTGTGCTAAACAAACGTGGTACGACTTATCGCCAACTTTCTCAAGAGCAAAAAGACACATTAACGGAAGAAAAAGCCGTAATTCTGCTTGTTGAACAACCAGCAATGATCAAGCGCCCTATCTTGAAAGTCGATGGCAAGCTTCATATTGGCTTCAAAGCTGATCAATACGCTGCTATTTTTGCGTAATCAGCTGTATTAGAACAGATAACAAAGCGTTGAATTTCCCCTGTTCAACGCCTGAAATTAATGACTAGACGTTTAATTTAAACAAGGAACTCAAGGATGACAGACAGCCCAACTTTGGCTCTGGCAAAAGACCTAATCAGCCGTCAATCGGTAACACCAGAAGATGCAGGCTGCCAAGACCTGATGATTGAACGCTTAAAAGCGCTAGGTTTTGAAATCGAAGTGATGGTATTTGAAGATACGACGAACTTCTGGGCTCGCCGTGGTACCAAAGCCCCCCTATTTGCTTTTGCTGGTCACACTGATGTTGTACCTGCAGGCCCAATTGAGCAGTGGAACACTCAGCCATTCGAACCGACTATCGTAGATGGTTTCTTGCACGGTCGCGGCGCGGCAGATATGAAAGGTTCTCTGGCTTCAATGGTTGTGGCAGTAGAACAGTTCATTGCTAAGCACCCTGATCACACAGGCTCAATCGGTTTCCTTATCACGTCAGATGAAGAAGGCCCATTCATCAACGGGACAGTGCGCGTTGTCGAAGCATTGATGGCTCGTGGTGAGAACATCGACATGTGTATTGTTGGCGAACCATCAAGTACTGAGTACGTAGGTGATGTCGTGAAAAACGGCCGTCGTGGTTCTATCACTGGCGATCTAACGATTAAAGGCACACAAGGTCACGTTGCCTACCCTCACCTTGCGAACAACCCGGTACACAGCTCTCTGCTTGCGATCAATGAATTGGCGACGACCGAGTGGGACAAAGGTAATGATTATTTCCCACCAACCAGCTTCCAGATCCCAAATGTAAGTGCGGGCACTGGCGCATCAAACGTGATTCCTGGTGAATTTGATGTTCAGTTTAACCTTCGCTTTAGCACAGAGTTAAACAACGACATCATCGTTGAAAGAATCACAAATACACTCGACAAGTACGATTTCGAATACGATCTGAAATGGACATTCAATGGCGACCCGTTCTTAACCGACGCAGGCTCGTTGCTTGATGCTATTGTCGATGCAGTAGGTCACGTGAATGATGTTAAGCCGGCACTGCTTACCACAGGTGGTACTTCTGACGGACGCTTTATTGCGCGCATGAAAGGACAAGTGGTAGAACTAGGTCCTGTTAATGCAACCATTCACAAGGTTAACGAGTGCGTGAAAGTGGCTGATTTAGAGAAACTAACTGACATGTACGAAAGAACATTAGTGAACCTGTTCGCTAAGTAGTTTTTTCATCAGCGATTCATAGCATCTAATTATTGAGAGACACGTTATGACACCAGAGCAGCTAACCGGACAATCAGATTCTCATCTAGAACCTAGCCTCATTGGCAGCAAAACCTTCTTGATTCACAGTGAGGTCAAAGATGACCTAAACGATTTGATTGAAGCTGCTCAACTCGCGGGTTTCAAAATGGAGATTGCCAGTGGCTTTCGCGACTATGAAAGGCAATCTCTGATTTGGAACCGCAAGTTTTCTGGTGAAGCACCGATATTAGACTCAGAAAGCCAACCACTTGATGCTTCAACACTCAATGAACATCAAAAGTTGTCGGCGATTCTTAGGTGGTCTGCGCTTCCCGGAGCGAGTCGTCACCATTGGGGTTGTGACTTTGATGTCTTTGCTCGTAATCACTTACCTGAAGGTACTCAGCTACAACTAGAACCATGGGAATACCTCACAGGCCACCAGCAAGTGTTTTACAAATGGCTCTCTGCCAATGCATCTCAGTTTGGATTCTTCTTTCCTTACAGCCAAGACCTTGGTGGCGTGGCGATAGAACCTTGGCATATAAGCCACCGTAAAGTTTCACAGTTGTGTTTATCACAGTTATCTCCCACTTTACTTGGCAAGCAACTCCAATCTAAGCCAATATTAGGGTATGAAATTATTGCGGAGCAGCTAGACGAGATCTATGCGCGCTTCGTGGCGAATATCAGTCATTAGGAGCGCTTATGTTAGAGTGGCTTACAAACCCTTGGGTTATCATCATCATCGTGGTTAGCGTTGTGGTGGGTAATATTGCTGCGCTCAAACAGACCGCTAATATGGGTCTGACAGGTCGTAACAAAACAGAAAAAGACTTAGACAAGCTCAATCAATTGGATAAACAGAACCAAGAGAAAGCTCAAAAAGATGAGTCTACTGACAGCAAAAATACTTAGCCTAACGCCCTTGATGCGCTAGCCCCAACAAGTCAGGCGCGAGTGACTCCTTGTTAGCGAAATGACAAAATAAATTGACAACAGGCACATAAAACACTGACTAACAAACATAAAAAAGAGGACATTGTATGTCCTCTTTTTTTCTTCTAAATTTGCTCAGTGCTTATTCAGATTTTGCTTCTTTCTTGTCTTTGGTTTGATCTGCAACGTGTGCCAGTACCGGTACCATTGACTTAAGTAGCTCTTCTTCTACAGGCTTACCTGTTGCATCCGTTACGTTAATCGATGTACGGTTGCCAAGATCACCAAACAAGAATGTGTAAGTACCTGGCGCTAAGTCAATAGGCTGTAGGCCAATCTCTTCCCAGAATTCATCATCTGGCGCTGCATACTTAGCTTTCACTGTACCTTGAGACTGGTTACGCTCTTCAAGTTCGAAGCCCATCGTCGGTAGCAAGGTAGGCAGACGTTGCCACAATACATTGTATGGTGTACGTGCAATGATCACAGGGAAACCACTGCGGTCCGAACCCATTGAGATAGGAATGCGTTTCACCAACTCTTGCGCTTTCAACGCAGCTTCAGCACGAAGGTTGGCATCGTATTTAGCCATCACTAGATTCGTTAAGAACGCGTTGTAACGCTCTTTATTGGTTGCCGATACTGGTTTCTCTTCAGAACCTTCACGCCAATCAATCAGATTAATCTTGAAGCCATGGCGATTGTTCGCTTGGAAACGAGAGAGAGAATAGCGGCTACCAATCTCGACTTCTTCATCTTCAGAAACCCAAGTTACCCAATCGGTCTCAATATCGCTATCTGATTGTTCAAGAATGCCAATGCCACGCTGAGTTAGCATATCTACAGCCGTTTGCCATACTCGGTCAGCCTCTTCAGCACGAAGGAGCCATAACGTCACTTCACCATTTTGACGCTCAGTACGAGCACCTGGGATCAGTTCAAGAACCTGTTGAGGAGGACGAATATCCACTTGACGACCGGTACCACCACTGAATTCACCGTTTGGGATATCAAAGTTTGGGTAAAACTGAGGCTGAGCATCTTCAGGCAATTGCCATTGTGAAAACTCAGGTGTTTCTAAGTATTCAAAATCATCTTTGGCTTGGCGACGTTGAGTCGGGCTGCCAGAACATGCTGTAAGAACGAAAACAGCCAGTGAACCGATCACTAGCTGGTGAGAATACTTCATTTATACTCCTAAATGCCGAAGGTTCGCTTCGGCATTGCTTTATACGTTTTTAGTAAATGCACGCTTCAGTCATTGCTTGAGCAACAACAGGTTGAGCTGGTTTTGACAGTTCAGTCAGTGGTAGACGTAAGCCACCTTCAGCAATCAGACCCATTTTGTGAACCGCCCATTTTACGGGAATAGGGTTAGACTCAACGAACAAATTCTTATGTAGAGGCATCAAACGCTCATTGATCGCTTCTGCTTCCTCAAACTTGCCTTCCTTCGCTAGCTTGAACATAGTCGCCATATCAGCAGCTGCAACATTGTTCGTTACAGAGATCACGCCATCGCCACCACGCTTAACAAATTCAAGACCAGTTAAGTCATCACCACTTAGTAAGATAAAGTCTTCGCCACAAAGTTCACGGTGAATTGCAATTCTTTCGAGATCACCAGTCGCATCTTTAAGTGCAACGATGTTTTCGATCTCGGCAAGACGAGCAACCGTTTCTGGCAACAAGTCTACCGCAGTGCGACCAGGTACATTGTAAAGGATCTGTGGAACGTCACTGACTTCAGCAATTGCTTTGTAATGTTGGTACAAACCTTCTTGAGTCGGTTTGTTGTAGTACGGTGTTACACTCAGGCAACCAGCAATACCAGAACCATTGAGCAAACGGCTGAAAAGTACAGATTCGTGAGTTGCGTTTGCACCCGTACCAGCAATAACAGGAATACGGCCATCAGCAAATTCAACGACCTTATTGACGACTTTGACATGCTCTTCAATAGTGAGTGTTGAAGACTCACCAGTTGTGCCAACCGCAACCAGACCATCACTACCTGCTGCAACATGGTGATCAACTAACTTTTTAAGGCTGTCGAAATCCACTTCACCATCTGTATTAAATGGTGTAACTAGCGCAACGATACTTCCTGAAAACATGTCTATCTCCCTTAATTTATTCTTTTTGCATGTTACTGTAAGCCAATCAATAAACACAAGACATTAAAGTGGCTTACCAGCAACATCTGCAGTAAATATTGTCGTATGTTTGAGGTAAAACGACTTATAACGGCGTTCGACCTAGAATTTGGGTAACCTACACTCAATCTAGCGAATAGCTCTGCACTCGATGTCAGTAACAAGTAAGCAATGCTCTCACGCCACTCTTTGAATTTTGAACACTCTAAATATTCCTATTACTTATTACATATTTGAAGCAAAGTGCCTCATAAAAGCCCCAAGCACACACTTATTCCTCTAGCTAACTGTGCTAACATGCATGAATCAATGGAATATAAGAGACGTGATTTTATGACTCAACATCTAGTAATCACAGCTGTGGGCACAGATCGCCCAGGTGTATGCAACCAAGTGGTTCATTTAGTCACCCAATCAGGCTGTAACATTATTGATAGCCGTATCGCTCAATTTGGCGAAGAATTTACGCTTATCATGCTACTGTCTGGAAAGGCAAACAACATCACCCGCGTTGAAACCACCCTGCCCTTGCTTGGACAAGAGCACGACTTGATTACGATTATGAAGCGAACCTCAACTCATGATGTTATTGAGAACTCTTACACAGTAGAGGTGTTCGTTGAGTCAGACGATAAAATCGGCCTTACCGAGCAGTTTACCCAGTTCTTCGCAGACCGAAACATCGGCCTCGATTCGTTAAGTGCGCGAACCATTAATAAATCTAAAGTTCAGCTCGACAACGACCAATTCCATATCTCTATTACCGCTTCTGTGCAATCAGAATGTAATTTGATGCAGCTACAAGAAGAATTCGACGCGCTGTGTCAGAGCCTATCCGTACAAGGCTCGCTCAACTTTATCAAAAACAGTTTTTAAAAAGGAAATATCATGAATACGCTAACGGCTGGTGTTCCAGCACCTGCTTTTTCTCTTCCAGATCAAGATGGCAATATCGTATCTCTTGGTGACTTCAAAGGTAAAAAAGTCCTTTTCTATTTTTACCCAAAAGCAATGACTCCGGGTTGTATTGTGCAAGCAGAAGGCCTGCGTGATATCAAAGCACAGCTTGATGACCTGAATGTGGTTGTTCTAGGTGTGAGTGTTGACCCAGTAAAACGCCTACCAAATTTCGTTGCGAAGAAATCTCTGAACTTCACACTGCTATCTGACGAAGACCACAGCGTTGCTGAACAGTTTGGAGTTTGGGGCGAGAAGAAATTTATGGGTAAAGTGTACGACGGTCTGCACCGTATTAGCTTTCTAATTGATGAAGAAGGTCAGATTGAACACGTCTTCAACAAGTTCAAGACTAAGACTCACCACGAAGTGGTTTTAGATTACTTCAACCCAGAAGCTTAATGTCGATTTTAGTGAGTTGATTCTCTAAATTCGCATCTAGATGATCTAAGTTCACAATGGACTAATCCAAATGCAAAAAGGCCGAATATCGTGGATATTCGGCCTTTTTGTACTTATTAAAATTGATAGCGCATTCAAATTGATAGCGCGTTCAATTACGATTGATGTTCAGGGTCATCATCGAGAGCGTGACTCGGTAAGGCATTCCAAACCGCTTTCACCAACGTGGCTAGAGGGATCGCAAAGAACACTCCCCAGAACCCCCACAGTCCGCCAAACACCAACACCGCTACAATAATCGCTACTGGGTGTAGGTTCACTGCTTCAGAGAACAGAACAGGAACGAGCACGTTACCATCTAACGCTTGGATAATACCGTAAGCGAGAAGCAACCAATAAAACTGAGGTTCTAAGCCCCACTGGAACAGGCCAACAATCGCGACTGGAACGGTCACAGCCGCCGCACCGATGTAAGGAATCAATACCGAGAAACCAACCGCAACAGCCAGCAGTGCTGAATAACGTAAATCCAGAATCGCAAAGGTTACGTAGCTGACACCACCGACGATCAAAATCTCAAGCACCTTACCGCGAATGTAATTTGAGATTTGTTGATTCATCTCTACCCAAACCTTGGTCGCTAGACGACGGTTCTTAGGCAGAACACCACTTGCCATACTGATCATCTCTTCTTTGTCTTTCAAAAGGAAGAAAATCAGCAGCGGTACAAGAATCAGGTAAACCGCAAGCGTCGCCAAACTAACAAGAGAAGCTAAAGAGCCCTTCACAACGCTTTCGCCAAAGCCTAATGCTTTGTTTTTCGCATTGGACACAATCGATTCTACGATCTGCAGGTTTGCTAGTTCAGGGTAACGCTCAGGAATGGTTGCGATGAACTTCTGTAAGCCACCATACATGCTTGGAATATCATTGATAAGGTTACCTACCTGTTCCCAAATCGTTGGTACTAGACCAAACAGCGCAAGTAACATCACGCTAAAGAACATTAAAATCACCAACATCACTGATGGGGTTCTTGGAACACCGAGTCTTTGAAGTTGAGTAACAGGCCACTCAAGCAGGTAAGCCAAAACAATAGCCACCAAAAGAGGGGCAATGAGGTGACCAAAGAAGTAGATCGTAATAAAGCCGAAGAGAATGATGGCAACCAAGCTGACAGCATGGGGATCAGAGAAACGTCGTTTATACCAACGATTGACCATTTCAAGCATTTGACTGCAATTCCTTTTTAGTGACGAGGAGATGATGGTAATTAGAGCAAACCTCTACGATGACGTCATAGGCTTGCTTAGACAAAAAAGTAACAATATCTTTCATCGAGCTGTTATCTGAGACATAAATTGACAATGATTGCCCTACTTCTAACTTTACACTGTGACGCTTGGCTAATAATAGTGCCATTGGACAGCGCTCTTGGCGTAAATCTAGAATATTAGGTGTCATTCTTTAGCTCGATGCTTATTATAAGGGTCGTATTGTAATCTGTTTTTGAAAACGCGCCATCATTCATTCATCTTCCTTCATGATAGCGCACGCACTTGGTAAAGGTTACATCAGATAGAGAACCAATTTGCATTGCACTTGTCTTACTGTCAGAAGAAACGGAGTATTACTGACTAATATGTTTAAACGCGCTCGCTCAATTGCTTGCTTATGCATCGCAGCTACATTAAGCACTCCAACGTTGGCAAATACCAATGGTTTGGAGCTACCCGATATCGGCACCGCGGCAGGCGGCACACTCACTATCGACCAAGAACTTATCTATGGTGATGCCTACATGCGCATCATCAGAAGCAGCCAGCCTATCGTAAACGACCCGGTTCTAAACCAATACATTGACACGCTTGGCCATCGCCTTGTCGCGAACGCAAATGATGTAAAGACACCTTTCCAGTTCTTTATGATCCGTGACCGAAACATCAACGCTTTTGCTTTTTTTGGTGGTTATGTTGCTTTGCACTCAGGTTTGTTCCTGCATGCACAGTCTGAAAGTGAACTCGCTTCCGTATTGGCGCACGAAATCGCGCACGTTACCCAGCGTCACTTAGCACGTAGTATGGAAGATCAAGCTCGCCGCTCTCCTGCAACCATCGCAGCACTGGCCGCTTCTGTATTATTAGCGATTGCAGCACCAGAAGCCGGTATCGCAGCCATCACTGCAACAACTGCTGGTAACATGCAAAGCCAAATAAACTACACCCGAAGTAATGAAAAAGAAGCCGACCGCTTTGGCATCAACACGCTGGCAAAAGCAGGGTTCGATGTAAACGCTATGCCACGTTTCTTTGGCCGCTTAGCTGATGAATACCGCTATGCAAGCACACCGCCACCAATGCTATTAACTCACCCATTGCCTGAAGACCGAATCACAGATTCACGCGCTCGTGCTCGCAGCTATACCCCACTAAAACTGGCTCCGTCATTGGATTACCATTTAGCAAGAGCCCGTATTGTTGCGCGCTATGCTGGCATCAATAATGATGCAGCTCTTGATTGGTTTGAGCGAAAGCTGAAGAAAGCCCCCAAAGCCTTGGTTCCATCATTAGAGTATGGGCAAGCACTGGTTTACCTAGATTCAAAAAAATTAGATAAAGCAGAACCAATTCTGACCAAGCTGATGAATAGCGACCCAACCAACTTGTTCTATCTGGATGCTATTTCAGATCTGCACATTGAACAGAAAAAGCCTGAGATTGCGATTAAAGAACTTAAGTCAGCACTTGAGCATCAACCAAACAACTCAGTTCTAACCATAAACTACGCCAATGCACTGATCGAAAATGAAGACCTACAGGAAGCCGTTCGCGTGTTGCAACGTTACACGCACGATAACCCGAACGACACCAATGGGTGGTACCTGCTTTCAAAGGCAAATACAAACCTTGGCAACAGCGATGAAGAATTGTCTGCTAGGGCAGAGATTTTGGCACTGCAAGCCAACTGGAACAAAGCGATTCAGTACTACACCCAGGCGAGCCAAATAGCAGAACTAGGCAGCCTAAAACAAGCACGTTATGACGCTCGAATTGATCAACTAATGATACAGCGCGAACGCTTCTTATCGTTGCAATAAGTATATTGACTGGCAGCGAAGCTCGTTGCCAAAATACAAAGAAAGCTCAACGTTACATAATAAGAAGCCACTCAGTTGGCTTCGACTGAACTATTAAATCAAAAATAATAATGAGGAAGAACCATGTCTGTCGTGATTTATCATAACCCACGCTGCTCAAAGAGCCGTCAAACTCTCGAACTGCTTGAAGCAAACGGCGTACAACCAGAGGTGATCAAATACCTAGATACACCTTTGACTGTTGAACAGCTGAAAGTGCTTTTCACTCAGCTTGGTTTTGAGAGTGTTCACGACATGATGCGTACCAAAGAAGCGGATTACAAAGAAGCGAACCTTGGTGGCGCATCAGTGACTGATGAAGATCTTTTCGCTGCAATGGCAACGAATCCAAAACTATTTGAACGCCCAGTGGTTGTCGCGAACAACAAAGCAAAAATTGGTCGTCCACCAGAACAAGTACTAGAGATTCTGTAATCCAATATGAGCATCAACATTCTTGTTCTCTACTATAGTCGACACGGCAACACCCAAGCGCTAGCAAGGCAAATCGCTCGTGGGGTGGAATCCATCCCGAACTGCGAAGCCATACTAAGAACGGTGAACAACGTGTATACGGTAGAAGAGCAGCCGGATTCGCGCTATCAGCCAACAGATCCTATTGCGACCTTACAAGATCTCCGTTCTTGCGACGGTTTAGCACTCGGCAGCCCAGTATGGTTTGGCAATATGGCTGGGCCAATGAAGCACTTTTGGGATAGCACAACATCGTTATGGATTAATGGCGATCTCATCGATAAACCAGGTTGTGTATTTACTTCCTCTTCATCACTACATGGTGGTCAAGAGACGACACAGCAAAGCATGATGCTGCCTCTACTTCATCATGGCATGTTAGTCGTGGGCATCCCCTATTCAGAACCTGCGCTGCACACCACTCAAACCGGTGGCACACCTTACGGTGCAAGCAGCACTGGAGAGAGCGCTTCATTAAGCAAAGAAGAAATTGAGTTGGCGAAAAACCTAGGCAAACGCGTAGCGCGCATCGCTATTAACCAGAAGGGAATGCCTCAATGATGTATATGCCAGAGAGACAGATGTCTCCCAAAACCAAGCTATTTCGCTACCTTGCTTTAGCGGGCAACTTGTCGCTTTTATTCTGGGTGGTTGCTTGGCAGATGACACTTTCACCGCACCCTCACCTCAGTAATGTAACACTGGCGATTGCTTGGGCTATACCGCTGTTACTACCATTACCGGGAATATTATCGGGCAAGCCTTATACGCATGCTTGGGCGAATTTCGTCTTAATGCTCTACTTCCTACACGCGTTAACTATTATGTATGTAGACGGTGGAGAGCGCTTGTTAGCCGCTGTAGAACTGCTTTTGACGACTCTAAGCTTCGCAGGCAATATATTATTTACCCGTTTTAGAGCCAAAGAGTTAGGCATCAAGTTGAAGCGCCTTTCCGAAGTAGAAAAGAAAGAGAAAGCTAAGTTCGAACAATAATATTGGTTCGATGCTCTAGATCTGACATGACAACAGATAAACAAAAAGCCCTGCGAGATTTCTCTTGCAGGGCTTTTTTCATGATTTCATATCGATCTGTCTGTCATGTCGGTAGACGATTACGAGCGAACCCATTCGTATACCAAGCTTGGCTTAGCGTTTACTGGCGCTGTGACTGGTAGCGCTTCCTCATCAGATTCACCTAGCGTCACCTCAGCATTTGTTAGCTCAGCATCTGTAGATAACTCACTGCCTTTAATCACTTGAACGCTTGGCGTAGTTTCATTGCCCATCGCATCAGTAACAACAGCAGAGTCATCGCCTACAGACATAATGTTATCTTGCGCTTCAAATTCTGGGCTCACTTCAGGTTCGATATAAGACTCTTCAACCTTCGCGACTTGGCGAATGCTTTCAACTTCTTGTTCAAACTCTTGTTGGGTCGATAACAAATGAATTCGGAACGTCACTTCATTGTTTTGAATTTGTAGAATATCTAAGCTTGCCACCGAGTTTAGACGCTTCAGTGCATTCTCCAATTGGAAGAAGTCTTGAGCGTTATTCAGGCTGATAAACTGCGTTAAGATTGATTCCGAAGATTCACTCGCAACCGTTACTGCACTCTTACTCGCGTAGTAGTTACTGATTTGGTCAACAAGCTTCTTAGAAGTCGTCGCGCTGTTGCCCGATACCGAACCACTCACAGGCGATTTTGGCGCGCTCGTCAGTTGGTTTGGTTTTTGATCATACAAAGTCCAGCGTAATCCAGAAGACTGTGCCTTAATCACCAAAACAGCATCAACAGGGTAACGTTGACTCGCGTTGCTAATCGGTGTGACAAAGCTGCCCCACAAATCCGAGGTGGCCACTCCCGTAACATCATCAAAATCACCAACAGGAAACATCAAAGGCAAACCGCGCTCTTTTGCATTGGCTTGTAAGCCTACAGCTAACAGTGAGTTGGAGTGTTCCCAGACAATGTTCTTGTCGTAGTTACTCTCTTCTACCAGCCAAACAAGAATATTTGAGCGAGTATCAGGCCAATACGGTAATTGCGCTTGAGTCAGTAGTGAACGAATTTGAGCACCGTTAAAACGCATACGCAATGTTGATTGGTCATTGCTTTCGCCAAAACTCATTTGAGACATGTACTGCGCACTCTTACGCATCGCCTTTTGAATCGTCTCATTCGACGCGACATCAGTTTGGCCAGTCGCACGTATCAATACCTGCTCCATGCCAGTATTTCTTGCCACTTGTTCTGGTTGTTTGTCTTCAGCGTTAATCGCAACTTCAGCACTAAAGATATCTACTTGAGTTAAGGCATAACTCGGAGAGGCTAATAGTCCCATCAACAACAATGCTATGTAGCGCATATTGATCCTAATATTCAAAGCTTGTGCCTTGATGATAAGCAACTATGGATTGAGGGGCAAGGTCGTTAGCACCCACTGTGTTTAATAACCACAAAATATCACCTGACCATGATAAATCGTTCACTTGTAAACTGAATTTTTCTTATTTTGATAGAGATAAACATAACTAATATAAATAAATTTGATCTATCTGACATAGCAACCGATTGCCAAGTGATAGAATCCCGCGAATTTTATTTTTCGCTTTTCATATAACGACCATTTTTAAGGACATAACATGAAAAATGCTCTGCAAGGTGCGCAAATGCTATTTGTCGCTTTTGGTGCACTTGTACTGGTGCCCCTGCTGACAGGCCTTGATCCCAACGTAGCGCTCTTTGGGGCAGGTATCGGTACCCTTTTATTCCAACTTATTACACGCCGTTCAGTACCTATTTTCCTTGCGTCTTCTTTTGCATTCATCGCACCTATCATGTTTGGCATTCAAACTTGGGGTGTAGGTGCAACCATGGGCGGCCTTATGGCAGCAGGTGTTGTGTATGTATTAATGGGTGCCTTAATTAAGGTACGTGGTGTAGCCTTTATCCACAAACTGCTTCCACCAGTCGTAGTTGGCCCTGTAATCATGGTGATCGGCTTAGGTCTTGCGCCTGTTGCGGTAAACATGGCGCTAGGTAAAACAGGCGATGGTGCGGTTCAGCTTATAGATGCAGACGCAGCATTATGGATTTCATCTATTTCATTGTTAGTAACGATTGTCATCAGTGTTTTCTCGAAAGGCTTTCTTAAACTGCTGCCGATCTTCGGCGGTATTGTTGCGGGTTATATTACGAGCTTAGTATATGGTGTCGTTGATTTTACCCCTGTCGCTCAGGCTGCTTGGTTAGCTCTACCTAACTTCACAGCGCCAGAGTTCAACATCAACGCTATCTTCTTTATGGTATTTGTAGCAATTGCACCTGCTGTTGAACACGTAGGCGACATGCTTGCTATTTCGAATGTAACCGGTAAAGACTACCTTAAGAAGCCAGGTTTACACCGCACAATAACTGGTGACGGCGTGGCAACGATTGCTGCTTCTATGTTGGGTGCTCCACCAAATACAACCTACAGTGAAGTAACGGGGGCTGTAATGCTGACCAAAGCATTCAATCCAGTGATCATGACTTGGGCAGCAGTAACAGCGATTGTTCTAGCATTAGTAGGTAAGCTAGGCGCACTACTTCAAACGATTCCAGTTCCTGTTATGGGCGGCATCATGATTCTTCTGTTTGGTTCTATCGCAACCGTAGGCTTGAATACTCTAATTCAGAACAAAGTTGACCTACACAAATCACGCAACCTTGTGATTGTCGGCATTACTTTGGTCTTCGGCATTGGCGGCATGGCATTTGGCATCGGCGACTTTAGCCTGCAAGGCGTAAGCTTATGCGGTATCGTGGCAATTCTGCTTAACCTAGTGCTTCCAGAAGAGTTAGGCGATAACACCGTAGTAGACAAAGCCCAAATCGACTAACTGCAAGTCAACAAACTGTTGAGGCTTGTGAGCCTCAATTAAGAGCATCACAAGCTAGCAAGAGCAAAAAAGGGAGAGCATCGAATGCTCTCCCTTTTATTTATACGGCTAATTAAGCAGGTTCAGTTAAGTTTAAAAACTCTTTAAATTAACTTAAACCGAAACTGAATTACTTAGTACCGAAGATCTTATCACCAGCATCGCCAAGACCAGGAACAATGTAGCCCTTGTCGTTTAGCTTCTCATCGATTGCAGCAGTGTAAAGCTCAACATCTGGGTGCGCTTTTTCTAGTGCAGCGATACCTTCAGGGGCAGCAACAAGTACCAGTACTTTAAATACTTTACAGCCTTGCTCTTTTAGAAGGTCAAGAGTTGCAATCATAGAACCGCCAGTTGCTAACATTGGATCAACCACTAGAGCAATACGCTCATCAATGTTAGATGCTAGCTTGTTGAAGTATGGTACAGGCTCTAATGTTTCTTCGTCACGGTAGATACCCACGACACTGATTCGAGCACTTGGCATATGCTCTAAAACACCATCCATCATGCCTAGACCTGCACGTAGGATTGGCACTACTGTTACCTTTTTACCTTTAATTTGGTCAACTTCTACTGGGCCGTTCCAACCATCAATAGTTACACGTTCAGTTTCAAAGTCTGATGTCGCTTCGTATGTTAGAAGGCTACCCACTTCTGTCGCTAGCTCACGAAAACGCTTAGTACTAATGTCACCTTCACGCATCAGGCCAATTTTATGTTTTACTAGCGGGTGTTTCACTTCAACAACTTTCATTTCCAACTCCGGCAATATTTAAACAAACCTGTAGATTATACACGAACTGTGGGGTTATTTCAGAATCTTTATTCTAATAAAAAAAACCGCGCAAACGTTTGCTCTTCGTAATCAAGCCCTGTTAGAATAGCGCCGTTTTCACATCCAACTTAAGTTCGAGGACTATCCCGTGAGTGGTAATACTTCTTCTCTAAACTACAAAGACGCTGGTGTTGATATCGACGCAGGTAATGCACTAGTAGACCGTATTAAAGGTGCTGTTAAACGCACTCGTCGCCCTGAAGTAATGGGCGGTATTGGTGGCTTTGGCGCCCTATGTGAACTTCCAACGAAATATAAAGAGCCGGTACTTGTTTCAGGTACTGATGGTGTTGGTACTAAACTTCGCCTTGCTTTGGATCTGAAAAAACACGACACCATTGGTATCGACCTAGTGGCAATGTGTGTGAACGACTTAATCGTTCAAGGTGGTGAGCCGCTATTCTTCCTAGACTACTACGCAACAGGTAAGCTAGATGTAGATACAGCAGCAGATGTTGTTTCTGGTATTGCTGAAGGCTGTGTTCAAGCAGGTTGTGCACTGATCGGTGGTGAGACTGCTGAAATGCCAGGTATGTACGAAGGCGACGACTACGATGTAGCCGGCTTCTGTGTTGGTGTTGTAGAAAAAGCTGACATCATCGACGGTACTAAAGTAGCTGCAGGCGACGCACTTATCGCTGTAGGCTCAAGTGGTCCACACTCAAATGGTTACTCTTTGATTCGTAAAGTTCTAGAAGTTTCTGGTGCTGATAAGAGTGAAGAGCTAGAAGGTCGCACTATCGGTGAACACCTACTAGAACCAACTAAGATTTACATCAAATCGGCACTTAAGATGATTGCAGAGCATGACATTCATGCTATCTCGCACATCACAGGTGGTGGTTTCTGGGAAAACATCCCACGCGTACTTCCTGAAGGTACTAAAGCAGTGATTGATGGCAAGAGCTGGGAATGGCCTGCTATCTTCAACTGGCTACAAGAGAAAGGTAACGTGGAGACATTTGAAATGTACCGCACTTTCAACTGTGGTGTAGGCCTAGTTGTTGCTCTACCTAAAGATCAAGCAGGCGCTGCTGTTGAACTGCTGAAAGCCGAAGGCGAAAACGCTTGGGTTATCGGTGAGATCGCAAACGCTGAAGCTGGCGAAGAGCAAGTTGAAATCAAATAAGTGATACGCTCACTTACTTAGTTAATCAATGAGGACCTTATGGTCCTCATTTTGCTATTTGGCCCACAGAAAACCTTAGTTTATGTAGGTACATTGTAAACAGTTCAGTTAATCAATCGCATGACCCACTCTATGAAAAACAGCCATTCTATGAATAACAGTCACACTAAGAAAAACATCGTCGTTTTAGTCTCAGGAAGCGGAAGTAACTTGCAAGCAATTTTGGACGCCTGCGAGAGCAATATGATTGATGCTTCAGTTAAAGCTGTCTTCTCAAATAAAGCAGAAGCTTTTGGTTTAGAGCGAGCGAAAACCGCGGGTGTTGACGCACATTCTGTGAACCCAAAAAACTATGGTTCACGTGAAGAGTTCGATCATGAATTGATGATTCAGATCGATGCTTACCAACCCGATTTAATCGTACTTGCGGGATACATGCGTATCTTGAGTTCAGAATTTGTTCGTCACTATGCCGGTAAAATGGTCAACATCCACCCTTCCCTGTTACCTAAATACCCAGGCCTACACACCCACCAGCGTGCCATTGATGCACAAGACAAAGAGCACGGTACAAGCGTCCACTTTGTTACCGAAGAACTTGATGGTGGCCCTGTAATCTTGCAAGCCAAGGTGCCGGTATTTGAAGATGATGATGCTGACATGTTAGCAAGCCGAGTACTGACTCAAGAGCACTGTATTTACCCGATGGTTTGTAAATGGTTTGCTGAAGATCGTTTATCGATGGTAAACGGGAGGGCTGTCTTAGACGGTGAAACATTAGGTACACACGGTTACGCAGAAGAGTAATTAATAAGGTTGTTCTCCCAGAGTAAATCACGGAAGAATAAGCCTTAAAAAACAGAAAACAAAAAGGCCGCTCACTGACTTATTAGTACAGTAAGCGGCCTTTTTTAATCAGGACAAATAATAGTATCGACTAGATTAGCTCAATGGTTCAGTAGGCGCTTGGCTTGCCACCTTCTTCGGAGCATAAGCGACATCTTCCAACGCTTGGTGGTTGTTGCCAATTAACTCTCCAAAATGAAACAGCGCGTATTCACCCGGCTTCATTCTAAACCACTCTTCATTGTCTGTTAGAGGCTGAGTTGCGACGACGGTTACCACATCATTAGGCGTGGTCTCTTCTTGGAAGTTAATCTCAACATCTTCATCAATCAGGCTCGCGTTACCAAAAGGAGCTCGTCTTGTTATCCAGTATAAATGGTTCGTACAGTAGTTCATCACGTACTCACCGTCACTGAGCAACATATTGAAAACACCTTTCTCTCGTAACTGGTCACAGCACTCAGCGACAAAGCGAAACATACCTTCCATATCTTGAGGAGGTTCAGGAAAACGGTCTTCAAGTTGTTTCAACAACCAACAGAAAGAGAGTTCGCTGTCCGTCTCACCGACAGGTCTGAATCGACCACTAATCAGATCATCATAATCCGTTAGTTGACCATTGTGAGCAAAGGTCCAGTATCGTCCCCAAAGCTCACGAGTAAAAGGGTGAGTATTTTCTAGATTAACGCCACCACGATTGGCTTGACGGATATGACTGACAACAGCTTGGCTCTTAATTGGGTAGTTTTGAACCAACTCAGCGATCTTTGATTCACAACTAGGATTAGGGTCTTTAAATGTACGAAAACCCTTTCCCTCATAGAAAGTAATACCCCAGCCATCACGATGTGGACCAGTGTTGCCTCCACGCTGCATAAGGCCAGTAAAGCTAAAACAAATATCAGTTGGCACATTCGCGCTCATACCGAGCAATTCACACATGGTTTAATCTACTCCCTATTTAAACCAATGGAGCCACAAACCTAGGCTCCAAATATCTGTAAAACTATTATTCCATTTCTTTTTCAACAAGCTGAATCACAATGTGGATGATCTTAATGTGAATCTCTTGGATGCGATCAGCGTAGCCAAAGTGTGGGACTCGGATTTCGATATCAGCACAACCTGCCATTTTACCGCCATCTTTACCGGTCAGCGCAATGGTTTTCATCCCTTTAGCTTGAGCAGCTTCAATCGCTTTTAGGATGTTGCCAGAGTTACCTGAAGTCGACAAACCAAACAACACATCGCCTTTACGACCGACGGCTTCTACATAACGAGAAAATACGTGGTCGTAGCCAAAGTCGTTACTCACGCAAGACAGGTGACTCGGATCTGAAATCGCAATACCAGCAAAGCCTGGGCGATTTTCGCGGTATCGGCCTGTTAGCTCTTCCGCGAAATGCATTGCATCACAGTGTGAACCACCGTTACCACAAGAAAGCACTTTGCCTTCTTGCTTGAATGAATCTGCAATCATTTTTGCAGCAGCTTCAATTTGAGCAATGTTATGGTCATCACTCAAGAACTTGTTCAGAACGTCAGCAGCTTCGTTCAATTCACTTTTGATTAGGTCTTGGTACATTTGGCATATCTCTTATGTTTTTTGAAGCAACTTAAAGTGCGTGAAATGAGAATTGAGGGTTTTCCCCTCTTTATACTGAGTTTACCCACAAACATGAAATAGTGTCGACACTTAAGCCCAAAGATTGCCACCTTTATTAGGGTCTGTTGACCTTTCGAGCTGATTTTTGCAGATCTTTGTGGGAAATTTATACAAGGCAGAGGCTTTGACGTGTAGCTAGCCTACATGAAAAGCCAATAACGCAGTAGAAATGAACCACAAAGGCTGCCCGAAGGGTTCGGCTAAAATCGTTTTATGCTTTGTTGAAGAATAATTGCTTAGAATGACTAGGCTACATACTCTTCGCCGCACCTAAAACGATTTTATCTCGAACAAAATTGAACCACGAAGATCAACAGCCCCTAACCTCCCATTGTCGATCCGTCCAAATATTCACCACCAACCTCTCACAATTAGAACTTTAACTCTATTGAGATCACTTTTTATTCACTTTGGAGTTTTACAAATATTTAATATTTTGTTTACACTTGACTGGTTAGACCTCTTACCTAAACTTAATAACAATAAGTGATCTCTGAAAAGGAAATCGATCATGAACATATTGCTCTCCCTACTCGGCATGACAGCCATCTTAGGCGTCTGTCTTTACCATAGAGTTAGTCTGGTCCGTGCGTTAATTGTGTTAACCGGCGCAATGGTAGCATTAACCCTGTTTGGCAGCGTGGAAGTCACTGGTTGGCTTTGTTATCTATTGGCCATAGCGATCTTTGCTGTACCAGCAATTCGCCAGACCCTCATTAGTCAAAAAGCACTTTCTTTGTTTAAGAAGGTTCTACCAGCAATGTCTCAGACGGAAAAAGAGGCATTAGAAGCAGGCACTGTATGGTGGGAAGCAGAGCTGTTCAAAGGCAAGCCTGAGTGGAAGAAGCTTCAAAACATTGCGGATCCAAAACTTTCTGAGGCGGAACAAGCGTTTTTAGATGGCCCAGTAAATACAGTATGTGAGATGGTCAACGATTATCAAGTGACACATGAACTTGCCGATTTGCCACCAGAAGTTTGGCAGTACCTGAAAGACCATAAATTCTTCGCCATGATCATCAAGAAAAAATACGGCGGTTTAGAATTCTCAGCTTACGCTCAGTCTTTAGTTCTACAGAAACTAACGGGTGTTTCGAGCGTATTATCCTCAACCGTTGGCGTACCTAACTCACTAGGTCCTGGTGAGCTATTGCAGCACTACGGTACAGAAGATCAAAGAAACCATTACCTGCCACGCCTAGCTGAAGGTAAAGAGATCCCTTGTTTCGCACTGACCAGTCCAGAAGCTGGCTCAGATGCTGGCTCAATCCCAGATTACGGCGTGGTGTGTAAAGGTCAATGGCAAGGCGAAGAAGTATTGGGCATGCGCCTAACTTGGAACAAACGTTACATCACTCTAGCGCCTGTCGCGACCGTTTTAGGCTTAGCCTTTAAACTGAGAGACCCAGAAGGTCTGCTTGGTGACAAACAAGATCTTGGCATCACCTGTGCTCTTATCCCTACCGATTTAAAAGGCGTAGAGATTGGTAACCGCCACTTCCCACTCAACGTGCCTTTCCAAAATGGTCCGACTCAAGGTGATGACATCTTCGTGCCTATCGATTTCATCATCGGCGGCCAGAAAATGGCAGGACAAGGCTGGCGTATGTTGGTTGAATGTCTGTCGGTTGGTCGTGGTATCACACTGCCTTCAAACTCAACCGGTGGTATTAAATCTGCAGCATTAGCAACTGGTGCTTACGCTCGTATTCGTCGTCAATTCAAACAACCCATTGGTCGCATGGAAGGGGTTGAAGAGCCACTGGCACGTCTAGCAGGTAACGCCTATGTAATGGATGCAGCAAGTAACCTGACGGTTGCGGGTATCGATCTTGGTGAAAAGCCTTCGGTTATCTCAGCAATCGTGAAGTACCACTGTACTCACCGTGGCCAACGCAGCATCATCGATGCGATGGATATCGTCGGCGGTAAAGGCATTTGCTTAGGCCCATCGAACTTCCTCGCTCGTGGTTATCAAGGCTCACCAATTGCAATTACGGTTGAAGGCGCAAACATCCTGACTCGTTCAATGATCATCTATGGTCAAGGCGCGATTCGCTGCCACCCTTATGTTCTGAACGAAATGGAAGCGGCTTATTCGGAAAGCAGCGATGCACTTGATAAGTTTGATTCAGCATTAGCAGGACACGTTAGCTTTACTATGAGTAACCTAGTCCGCAGCTTGTGGTTTGGTTTAACCGACGGTCGTGGTTCAGATGCTCCAACACCATCCAATAAAACGGATAAGCAGACACAGCGTTACTACCAACAGCTGAACCGCTACAGTGCTAACCTAGCGCTACTGTCTGATATTTCAATGGCTGTATTAGGCGGTTCACTGAAACGCAGAGAGCGCCTGTCAGCAAGACTGGGGGATATCCTGAGTCAACTCTACCTAGGTTCAGCAACACTTAAGCGCTTTGAAAGCGAAGGTAGCCATGCTGAAGATCTCCCATTAGTCCATTGGGGTATGCAAGACAGCTTGCGTCAAACTGAAGTCGCGATTGATGAGTTCTTGGCGAACTTCCCTAACCCTGTGATTGGTCGACTACTTCGCGTTGTGTTAATGCCATTTAGTCGTATCCGTCGTGCACCAAACGACAAACTGGATAGCCAAGTCGCGCACATCCTACAAACACCAAGCGAAACACGCTCTCGTATCGGCCGTGGCCAATACTTGGAAGCAACGGAATACAACCCTGTAGGCAAGATTGAAAAAGCGCTAGAGGTGATTCTTCAAGCTGAACCTCTGTTTGATAAGGTTTGTAAAGAAACACATCAAAAACGTGCTTTCTTACGACTCGACCTTGTCGCTCAGTTGGGACTTGAGAAAGGTATCTTAACGCAAGAAGAAGCAAATCTTCTGATTAGCGCTGAGGAACATAGACTGTACACAATTAACGTTGATGACTTCTCACCAGAGGAGCTTGCAGCAAAGACTCAGTACCCAGACCAATCGATTGATAACGTCGCTTAAGGTCAGAGAAACAAACAAAAACGGGACTCCTATGAGTCCCGTTTTTTTATTCATCACTTCATTGTCACAAATTTTAAGGCTTGCTCTATCGAGGCTTGTTCTATCTAAGTTTAGTCTCTCGAGGTTTGTTGCCCCGACGTCTACTCACTCAAGACAACAATCTCAAGACAACTCTAGGGATGCAGACGAGTTACTTAGGCGCCTTGAGCTGCATCTCAGGTAGCGCTCTCTTCTTCGCTGTGATTTTACGTATTACAAACCAAATCAGTAAGCCCAATAAAATCGCAGCCACATTACCTACCGCTATAATCATTATGCTGCGCTGCCTGTCATCTTCTCTTTTTTGAAGAATCATTAATTTTTCAGCAATACGTTTCTGCTCAGCAAGAGCTTCCTCTTGAAGACGTCGAGATTCTGCTAGGTCTATCTCTTGAACAACGCTGTACGACTGCTCGGTAATCGGGAAGATCAGTGGACGCTGGCTTGACGCATCGGTGGCATAAACCATCCCCGACCAAGTGTAAATTCCCAAATCATCATTATAAGGCAACGTTAAAGACACTTTCATCGCATCAGCTTCGGCTTGGCCTTGCTTATACATCACATACCCATCAAGGGCTTTATACTCAACGTGAGCTGCTAACGAGCTCGGTGCAATCATACCTGGCTCGCCAGATGCCACGACGGTATGAGATAAGCCTTCTTTGCGAGACTGAATGAAGGTGGTGGTGATTGGCGTTGGGTAAACCAAGACCTCTTGCTCTTGCGCTCGCAGGAACACACCATTACCAGAAGTAATTCGAGCTCGATATTTACCAGGCTCAATGTCCATTGGCAACGATACCGTGAATACACCATCTCCCGCTTTTTCGTCAAGATCAACGCCATCATCGGCAAATTCCCCCATGACAACCGGAATTGGCCGCGCTTCTCTCACTAAGGACTCTTCGTTTTCGACGAACTTAGTGAATGTTACTTTAAGCTTCACACGGTCAAGAAAGTCACGCAGCACAAGCGGCTTGCCATCGGATGTCAAACGAGCGGTAAATTTAATGTGTTCGGTTTGGTACAACTTGTCTGGAAATTCATTGGCGTCTAAAACCAGATGAGATAAAAGTTTGATATTATTTTTAGGTGAGACTTTACCTACCGCTTGCCAGGGACCCGGCATCGGATTGTCGATAGAGATAATATCCATTGACGATTCTTGGTACCAACGGACATTATCAGCATGACGCAAAGCGTGATACTTCTTGCCATCAGGACGAACCAAGACGACGGGTTTAGAATTATCGGCTCGATAGATTACAAAAGTAACTTGCTCGATGCTGGGATCAACTCGAAAGCGATTATCCAATAAACTCATTACAGATTCTGTTGCTGCGTGTAAGCCAAAGCTCAAGAGCAATAAACAACCGGTAGCCAATACCCTTAACATACTTTCTCCCTACTGACGCCAGAGGCAGCTTCCGCTTTTCTCGACGAGGTCTAAACGACTTTGATGCGCTTCTACTTCATCGGCCGTAGCTCGCAAAACCTTTAGGGATTTTCGACCACTTTCTGCTCTTCGTATGCTTTCGCCTTCGCCTTCTTGTTGGCCAGCGTTAAATTGCAGCGAAGTTTGCCCACCTGTCATCAATAAGTAGACGTCAGCTAGAATCTCCGCATCGAGCAATGCGCCGTGAAGAGTACGGTGTGAGTTATCAATACCATAACGGTCACATAAGATATCTAGATTGTTTCTTTTCCCTGGGAATATCTTCTTCGCCATCGCCAAGGTATCGGTAACTTTACAGTAGTCATCCGTTTTACCTATCGCAGGGTTAAGTTTCTCAAACTCATAATCCATAAAGCCCGTATCGAAGGGCGCGTTATGAGCCACCAGCTCCGCACCTTTAATAAAGTCGAGAAACTCTTTATGTATGTCTTGGTATTCTGGTTTATCAATCAAGAATTCATCGGTAATACCGTGAACGCCAATTGCCTCTTCTTGAATCGCACGATCGGGCTTGATATAGACGTGAAAGTGACGCCCAGTCAGCCTACGGTTGATGATCTCTACTGCACCAATTTCAACGATGCGATGTCCCATATAGTGGGGGCCACCCTCTGTATTCATACCGGTGGTTTCGGTATCGAGTACAACGATGCGTTTGTTTTCATTCGAACTGTTTTTTTCGTTCGTGCTTTGTTCTGGAGTGCTACTGGTATTCATAAGGATAACTGTGTCAGACTATGCCGATAATGTGCTTGAGGTAATAGTATCAAATCATGACGAAACAAGTTGAAATTTTCACTGATGGTTCTTGTTTAGGCAACCCAGGTCCTGGCGGCTACGGCATCGTACTTCGCTACAAAAAAGTAGAGAAGACGCTAGCCGAAGGTTTCACCTTAACCACCAATAACCGCATGGAAATGCTCGCCGCTGTTGTGGCTCTCCAAGCCCTCAAAGAGCCTTGCTCTGTCATTCTGACCACAGATAGCCAATACGTGCGTCAAGGTATCACCCAGTGGATTCACAACTGGAAAAAGCGCGATTGGAAAACAGCCGATAAAAAGCCCGTTAAAAACGCAGACCTGTGGCAAAGACTCGACAAAGAGACGGCGCGCCATAGCGTTGATTGGCGCTGGGTTAAGGGGCACGCGGGGCACCGAGAAAATGAAATGTGTGATGATTTAGCTCGAAGTGCAGCTGAAAACCCGACCCAAGAAGATACGGGATATCAGCCAAGCTGATCATTTTCTTAAAGGAAATGTCAGTATCTAAAACAGATATAGCAATGGAAAGCCGACTATGAGTCGGCTTTTTCTGCTTTTAACGGATACGAAGTTTTAGCGGAGTCCAAGGTGCGACGCGTATTGGTTCTAAAACTGGCTCCTACAGGAGAGAAGCGTCGCTTAAGGTGCCAATGTGGCTTGATAGGCTTAAGTGGATAAGTACGTTTACGAGCAACAATAAAGTATTGGCTACCAGCGAACGATGCACAGCTGCCTAAGCTGTTCTCCAACCACGTCCACATCGCTTGGTATTTACTCATAGGGAACAACGCGTAGGTGTCACAATGAATCACTTCATAATTAAGTACGCCTAGCCAATCTTTAATTCGGTTTGGCGTGTACATACGTCCACTCCATGGCAAGCTGTTCTTTCGCCAAGGCATCAAACTGGCAAGCCCAGTCACACTAAAAGGGTTAAAGCCGGTGATAATAATATAGCCATCGTCCATCATTACTCGGTCGACTTCCCTCAATAGCCGGTGTGGGTCGTTGCTATAATCTAACTGATGACTCAGCACCACAACATCAAAGCTTTTCTCTAAAAAGGGTAAATTATAACCATCTGCTATCACATTATGTAATGGGTTCTGGATATCTAGGTTTACTTGATGTTGAATGTTGCATGTGCAGCTAGAAATCTCACTGCTGAGGCCACCAAGTTTGAGCATATGGTAACCAAATAGTTTTGGGCACCACTCATCAAGTCGAGTTTGAATAGATTCTCTCAACCAGTCCCCATTGTGCAATTGTGCCCAAGTATAAGGACGCTCAAACTTCTTTCTGCTACGTGCTGGCTTCATCAATAATCTGTCTCACTTATTCTGTCTCACTAAAAGTGACTGGAGAACCAATAATGTTACATATCAAAAGCATACCTGCATTTAACGACAATTACATCTGGCTGATTCAAAATAGCGATCGCCGTTGTGCTGTCGTCGACCCTGGTGATGCAGCTCCAGTATTAGAGTACTTAGCACACCATGAGCTAACTTTAGATGCAATCTTGATTACGCACCACCACCACGATCACATTGGTGGCGTGCCAGAGCTGGTAAGACAATTCCCTGGCGTGGATGTCGTTGGCCCCAAAAATGAACCTATCCCGACCTTAACGCATCCCGTTGATGACGGTGACCAATTAGAGCTGTTTGGCGAAGTATTCCTCGTGCTAGGGCTCAGTGGGCACACCGCTGGGCACATTGGTTATGTTGGTGATGCCAAACTGTTTTGTGGCGATGTACTGTTTTCAGCTGGTTGTGGGCGAATCATGGAAGGCACACCACAGCAGATGTTTGATGCATTGAACAAGATCACAGCACTCCCACAAGAAACCGAGGTTTACTGTGCTCATGAATACACGGCAGCCAATATCGCTTTTGCACTGGCTGTTGAGCCTGACAACCAACATTTGCAACAATACCGCGACCAAGTGAATCGGCTTCGAGCTCAAAATAAGTCGACCATCCCCACAAATTTAAGACAAGAAAAGTTTGTTAACCCCTTCTTACGCTATACAGAACCAAGTGTAGTGAAATCAGTATCTAATCGTACCGAGCAGACCGATCCTTTATCGGTTTTTACCGCTTTACGTGCGTGGAAGAACGAATTTTAACAAATACAGGCTTGTCACTCATAGGGAGTGGCAAGTATTATCATCGGCCGTTTATTAAAAAGGCTGTAACATGCGAGTTAAGTACAGCTGGGCTTTGGTACTACTACTTTCTGGTTGCCAATTAACTCAGTCAGAGAATCCAGACCAAGCTTCCGAGCAAACCAACACCTCCCCTACTAAAGAAGTTTCTCAAGCGAACGTTTCATCGGGAGCGATCCAAGAACAACCAAAAGTTGAAACACCCGTCGTTACTCCACAAACACAGCAAGATGTTTGGAAACGTATTGCGATGCAACTTGAAATGGAAGTGCCGGACCAAAAGAAAGTCGACTACTACCGCACTTGGTACCTCAAGCACCCTGGTCATCTAAAAACTGTATCAAAACGCGCTGAACCTTTCCTTTACTTGATCACAACTAAGATTGAAGAAAGAGACTTGCCTTTAGAGCTGGCCCTGTTGCCCGTCGTTGAAAGCTCGTTTGATGCATTTGCTTATTCTCACGGTAGCGCTGCTGGACTATGGCAGTTCATTTCGGGTACTGGCAAAGCTTACGGACTAGAACAAAACTTCTGGTACGATGGCCGCCGTGACGTAGCCGCTTCAACCGACGCTGCATTGGATTTCTTAACCGACCTGAACAAACGTTTTGATGGGAACTGGCAACACGCAATCGCTGCCTACAACAGTGGCGGTGGTCGTGTGAACAGCGCAATCCGTAAGAACAAGAAGCTGGGTAAGCCAATCGACTTCTTCTCTCTAGACTTACCAAAAGAGACCAGCAGCTATGTACCTAAGCTACTTGCACTGGCCGACGTGATTGCCAACCAAGAAAAGTATGGCATCGATATCCCTGCGATCCCGAACAAGGCAGTACTGACTCTGGTTAACCCAGACGAACAACTTGATTTAGCCATTGCCGCAAGCTACGCCGACATTCCTGTCAAAGAGCTGCAAGGCTACAACCCAGCTTATAACCAGTGGGCAACGGCACCAGAGAAACACCAACAATTATTGCTTCCTCTAAGCTCTGTTGAGAAGTTCAACAAAGAAGTGGCAGCCAATAAAGGCAAAGGCATGAAGTTGGTGCGCTATAAAGTGCAATCTGGCGATAGCATCAGCGTACTGGCGAGTAAATACAACACCACCAGCAAAGTGATCCGCTCTGCAAACGGTTTGAGCAACAATAATATTCGTGTTGGTCAGCACCTATTTATTCCAACATCAACCAAAGACGATAAGACATACGCACTAAGCGCTTCAAATCGCCTAGCAAGCACACAGTCAAAGAGTCGTGGTCAATATAAGCTTAGCCATACCGTAAAAAGTGGTGATAGCCTATGGACGATTGCGCGCGCAAATAAGGTATCTCACCAATCACTGGCTAAGTGGAATGGCATGGGACCACGTGACACACTTAGAATTGGTCAAGAACTGGTCATTTGGAAGAATAGTTCAGACGGTGCCATCATCCGTACTGTCTTTTATAACGTAAGATCAGGTGACACAGTCAGCGGTATTGCATCAAAGTTCAAAGTAAAAAGCGCAGATGTTGTAAAATGGAACGCTTTGCAGAACAAGAAATACCTACAGCCAGGACAAAAACTGAAGCTGTATGTTGATGTAACTAAGGTAAGTGTATGAACCCGTCAAGTAACCCACTCGTCATGCTGTTGGATATATTCCGTTCACCAACAGCTTGTTTCTTAGCGCTTTATCAAAGAAGTGCTTGGGGATGGCAACCCTACGTCGTATTAATGCTCAGCCCATTCTTATTTTGGGGAGCCTATTTTTCGAATGTAGATTTTGCATGGTTAAGTGCTGAGTTGTCACAGCAACTGGCTCAAACAAACCCTGACCAATTGGCGTTACTTGACAGTAATACTCTACTCGCGAGTGAAATCATCAGTGATGTATTCGGCCGTACGTTAACCATCATTCTGTTGGCATTTTGGTTTAACCTAGCAACAAAGCCAAGCCAACACCAACATAGCTTTTGGCGATGGTTTGCAGCCGCATCGGTAGTGATATTCCCTGCCGTTCTAGGCGATGTAGCAAGCTACGCAAGCCTGATACTCAAGCACGGGCATGTGATGAGCTACGCGGCCGACTTGAACAGCTTAAACGGCTTAATCAAGTTGCCACTAACCAATGATTGGTCGCAATTTGCCAGCTCATTACCACTGTTGTTGCCTTGGTACATTGTATTGGGTTATGCAGCAGTATTAACTTGGACGGAGTTTGAGCGTGGTCAGGCACTGGCCATCTCTGGTTTGCCATGGGTTGGCTATTACCTAATCTGGGCTCTCTACATTTTAATCTTTTAAGCTGAATAGATAAAAACAAGGCTAGCGAAAATTCACTAGCCTATTTATTCCCCTGCTTATTACCCAAAGTAACCACAGTGTGAATGGTGAATAGCTAAGATCCAATGACTAATAAGCTAATAGCTTATTACTATTTAACCTTAAAGGTCACTCGCATAGGGTTATGATCAGAGGCGTCCGTAATGGGCGCCTTTGCTTTGTCTACTTCTAACCCTCGATAGAACACATGATCGAGCACCAACCCTGTCATAAACTGTGTACGGTTATCTGGTTCAAAAGCAACTTCCGTCAAACCTACCTGTTCCAACGCATCTTTCAATACAGCAAAGCGAGCTTCACTCCAACTGTTAAAATCCCCAGAAAAAATAACAGGCCCACGATACTTTTGGAGATTGTCGGTTAAGCTCTTGAGCTGAGCCTCGTAATCTTCCGTACCAAAAGTAAAGTTCACCGCATGGATATTAATCACAGCCAGTTCTTCGCCATTACTTAGCAGATAGCGAGACCAGAGTGCCGATTTGGGTAATTGAAGCCAAGGTTCTTCATGAGTATAAGCACAAGCTTCAATCGGTAGATGCGTCGCTAAGTTAAGTACACCAGCACTTTTCTCAAAGGCTTCAAATGCATTCACTCGAGTGCTTCCCCATTGACCACTCGTTACCCATTGGCGAAGCCCTTCTGTCATACTCGCTTCTTGCAGCAAAACTAAATCGCTACCGGCTGACAGCTTATTTAACTCACTTTGCCAATTATTTCGGTTTTGCTTATAGATATTCCACACGGTAATGTCTAGGCCATCAGACACATCAATCGCTTTCGGGGCTGAGTTTTGGTAGCAGCTATAGATATCGTTGCTAGTATTTTGAGAAGAAGTGATCAAATTGGGTTTATTCGGGATCACGAAGATAATATGAAAGCTAACAACAGCAAGCGTTATCAATAACGTGATAACAATGATGGTTTTCTTAAACATACAGCACCCTACCAGAAATGAAAAAGGAGCGATAAACGCTCCTTTTAAGGTAATAGTTTTTTATACGGCGTCTTCGTCTTCTTCGCCAGTACGAATACGTACCACACGTTCAACTTCAGTAATGAAGATCTTACCGTCACCAATTTTACCTGTTTGAGCCGTTTCGATAATGGTATCAACACATTGGTCAGCCACTTCGTCGGTCACAACAATTTCCAATTTCACTTTAGGTAAAAAATCGACCATGTACTCTGCGCCACGGTATAGCTCAGTATGACCTTTTTGACGTCCAAAGCCTTTAACTTCAGATACTGTCATACCCGTAATACCCACTTCTGCAAGTGCTTCACGTACATCATCAAGTTTGAATGGCTTGATAATGGCTTCAATCTTTTTCATGTTCATCCCTTAAACTGTGCGAATAGCTCATTATCGGTTAGCTATAATAAACATTCAATGAAAAAAGCCAGAGCATTAAAGCTCTGGCTCGAAATTTATCATCTTGTTTAATCTGCGCTTTGAGAAGGTTTTACTTAAGGCTTGCGTAGTAAGCAGCTAGATTAGCAATATCTTCATCACTCAGCATTGAAGCCTGAGCCTGCATGACAGCGGCCAAACCGCCGGTGCGCTGGCCGCTCTTATAGGCCTTAATTGATGAAGCGATGTATTGCTCGTTTTGGCCTTTAAGGTTTGGATATCCTGGGATCATTGCGATACCGTCTGCGCCATGACAAGCCGCACAGATTGCCGCTTTAGCTTGACCCGCAGCAACATCACCCGCCAGAGCGTTACCACTCAATAGTCCAAATCCAAGAACTAATCCTAGTGTAATTTTCTTCATTGCATATTCCATTAATTATTTTTATTAAAGTGACGGTAAATTGTGACACAAACTTTTTCTACTTGCTCCAAAGCGCTTCACAATCTTGACCTTCGTAGTTTTTATCTACGAATAAGCCTAAAACAGCGATCACTCGATCGCCATCCATTAATATCGGCGTTCGACGTCTTAACCAGCTGGGTACTTGGTATTCCTGAAAAAGCTTCTTGAGTTTTCTACTGTGGCCGCGTCCAACTGGGTGAGCTGACACTCCTTCAGGGTTAAAGATCACTCGCAAGGTTCCGTTGGCTTTAGTAAGGGAAAAACGTTGTACGTCTCGGTTATGAGATGCACTACCACTCGACACCGCTTTCAAATGGATCTCACCTAAACCATCAGGCAATAATAAATTCTCATCAATCAAGATTTCACTTTCCCAGTTCGACAAATCTTTGGTGTCTTGTACCAAATAGAGCTGATTGTTAAAGCGCCTAATCTCAACATCATTCAACACCAGCTTAGGATTGGCATCTGCCTGAGCACAAGCCACTTCATCCCAAATAAGTTTTAGCTGCTTTTGGCTTGGCATCGGTTGATTGCAATGGCTGATCCACATTCTGATCAAACGTGCTCGTAACAAATCAGAATGCTGAGATAACGAATCAATGCTTAAGCTCTGGCTCTTACTGTTACAGCCTCCCAAAGCTTGTTGTAAGTGAGACTCAAGCAGTTCGTCGAGTAGCGACTCTTGTTCTGCACATAATTGAGCACTGCGACAGACCGATTCTCGAAAGCTAGGCCAGCGCTCAGTCAACGTCGGAGTGACTTGATGACGAATGAAATTTCGATCAAAGCGCAGATCCTGATTACTCTCATCTTCGACCCAAGTTAACCCCATATCATGAGCCGACGCTTCGATGTCTGATCGAGTCACTGACAGCAAAGGTCTCACAATAAACGCTTCGCCAAACGACATCACTTTCGCCATTGAAGAGAGTCCTTTCGGACCACTGCCACGTTTTAACGCAAGCAAGAAGGTTTCAAGTTGATCGTCAATGTGTTGACCCGTAACAAGCACATCGCCCTGTCTGATGTGCTGCTGAAAAGCTTGGTATCGAGCATCTCGAGCAAGCTTTTCAACGCTCTCACCACAGTTGATATCCAACGAGACCCTTTCTACTGCTAACGAAACCGACAAAGCATCACACCATGTTTGGCATTGCTCAGCCCAAAGATCAGCATTCTTACTGAGACCGTGATGAACGTGCACCGCACAGCACTCAATGTGATGGGACTTAGCGTATTGCGCAGCCAATTCCAATAACACTCGCGAATCGACACCACCACTGAAAGCAACGACTAACCGACGAGGTTTGAGATCGCTTTGTTGAAATGCAGAGGTAAAAGTTTCGATTAAGTGAGTCATGGGGTTAGTGAGCCGTGTGTACTAATGAGAAAGGAGAATGTTTTAATAATAAAAAAGGGTTGGCACTGAGTCCAACCCTTTCATCAACTTGTTACGGAAAGCAGGTCTTATACCTTGCTAAGGTCGCTTATCAGCAGTAACCGTAGCTCATTAGACGCTGGTAACGACGCTCTAGAAGTGCTTCGTTGTCAAATTGCTCTAGCTCTTCTAACTGCTTAACTAACATGTCTTTCATGTTCTGAGCTGTCTGTATTGGATCGCGGTGCGCGCCACCTAGAGGCTCAGGGATGATTTCATCGATAAGCTCAAGCTCTTTAAGTCGAGGAGCTACTAGGCCCATCGCTTCAGCAGCTTGTGGTGCTTTATCTGAATCACGCCACAGGATTGAAGCACAACCTTCTGGAGAGATTACTGAGTATGTAGAGTACTGAAGCATGTTCACGTAATCACCAACACCGATCGCTAGTGCACCACCAGAACCGCCTTCACCAACAACGTTACAGATAACTGGAACTGAAAGACCAGCCATTACTTTAAGGTTCTTAGCGATCGCTTCAGATTGGCCACGCTCTTCAGCACCAACACCTGGGTAAGCACCCGCTGTGTCGATGAAAGTAATGATTGGCATGTTGAAACGCTCAGCCGTTTCCATTAGGCGAAGTGCCTTACGGTAACCTTCTGGCTTTGGCATACCAAAGTTACGGATCACTTTCTCTTTAGTCTCACGACCTTTCTGGTGACCAATAACCATAACAGGACGACCATTTAGACGAGCCATACCACCCACAATTGCTTTGTCGTCAGCGTAAGCGCGATCGCCCGCCATCTCTTCAAACTCTGTGAAGGCATGCTCCAGGTAATCTTTGGTGTAAGGACGTTGAGGGTGACGAGCAAGTTGAGCCACCTGCCATGCACCTAAGTCACTAAAGATTTTCTGTTTAAGCTCTAAGCTTTTTTTCTCTAGTTGTTCAATTTCTTTGTCTAGATCTACCGCTGCGTCACCACCGTGACGCGAAACGTCACGTAGCGCTTCGATTTTTGCTTCAAGTTCAGCGATAGGCTTTTCAAATTCTAGAAAGTTCAGGCTCATCTATGAATCCTTGTTGATTCAGCTCCGCAGTTACGGAGCTAAATTTTAGTTAAATTCGAGTTCTACTTGGCTATTTCCAAGCAGCTGTTTTAATTCGTCTAGTAATGTATCACTTGGCGTCACACGCCATTCTGTGCCCAATGTTAACCGCGCTCTAGCGTCGGCACGTTGGTAGTATACATTGACTGGGACCGTTCCGGCTCTATAAGGTTCTAAGATTTGACCAAAGCGTTCAAAAAATTGACCGTTAATTTGGGATTGCTCGATAGATATCGACACCCCACGAGCATATTTCTCACGGGCGCTTCCTAAGTCCATGACCTCGCGCGCGGACATTTTAAGCCCACCATTGAAATCATCAAAGCTGACCTGTCCAGAAACAACCACAATTTTGTCTTTTTCGAGCAATTCTGCGTAGCGATCGAGCGCATCCGAGAACAACATCACTTCCATCCGACCCGATCGGTCGTCGAGGGTCATCAAACCAATTCGAGTTCCGCGCTTCGTGGTCATTACCCTAGCAGCAATTACTAAGCCTGCAATCGTTAATGACTGGTCACGACGTGTCGGCGTGGCATCTTTCAAGCGACAGCTGGTGTATTTCGCGAGCTCTTTAATGTACGCATTAACCGGGTGACCCGTTAAATACAAACCTAACGTCTCACGCTCACCTTCAAGCCAAACCTTTTCAGGCCACTTCGGTACTTGGGTATACTTGTGTTCTACTTCTTCCGGAGCGTCGGTCAACACGCCAAACATATCCGATTGACCAAAAGACTCAGCGTGGTGATGTTGGCTTGCCGCCTTAACCGCATCTTTCAATGAGGCCATCATCGCAGCTCGGTGAGGACCTAATCTATCTAAGGCGCCTGACAGAATCAACTTTTCGATAACACGCTTGTTCACTTTTTTCAGATCAAGTCGTGCACAGAAGTCGAACAAGTCTTTAAAGTAACCGCCTTTATTACGCGCTTCGATAATAGCTTCAATTGGGCCTTCACCAACCCCTTTAATCGCACCAATGCCATAAACAATTGCGCCATCTTCATCGACATTAAAGCGGTATAGACCCGAGTTGATGTCAGGTGGAAGGAGCTTGAGCTTCATGCGGAAACACTCATCGACAAGGCCAATAACCTTTTCGGTGTTATCCATATCCGCGGTCATTACTGCCGCCATGAATTCCGCAGGATAGTGCGTTTTCAACCACAGTGTTTGATAAGAAACCAGTGCGTATGCGGCCGAGTGAGATTTGTTAAAACCGTAGCCCGCAAACTTCTCTACCAAGTCAAAGATCTTCATGGACAGTTCGCCATCAACACCATTGGCTTCAGCACCTTCTTTAAAGGTACCGCGCTGTTTTGCCATCTCTTCAGGCTTTTTCTTACCCATCGCACGACGCAGCATATCGGCTCCACCAAGCGTATAACCCGCAAGGATCTGAGCGATTTGCATTACCTGTTCTTGATACAGGATGATGCCGTACGTAGGTTCTAGTGTCTCTTTAAGCGATTCGTGTTGCCACGTTTCATCAGGGTAAGAGACCGCCTCTCGTCCGTGTTTACGGTCGATAAAGTTATCTACCATGCCTGATTGCAGAGGGCCCGGACGGAACAAGGCCACCAATGCGATGATATCTTCAAAACAGTCGGGTTGCAGACGCTTGATCAGATCTTTCATACCGCGAGATTCCAGTTGGAATACCGCAGTCGTTTCTGAATTCTGTAATAGGTTAAATGACGCTTGATCATCCAAAGGAATCGACTCGATACGAACCGGATCTTTCCCCTCTTTCGCTAAGCGAGGGTTTACTAGGCCTAGTGCCCAGTCAATGATCGTCAGTGTACGCAGCCCCAAGAAGTCAAACTTAACCAAGCCAGCAGTTTCTACGTCATTCTTATCGAATTGCGTTACTGGGAAGTTACCTTCAGCATCGGCATAGATAGGTGCAAAATCAGTAATCGTGGTCGGTGAGATTACAACACCACCTGCGTGTTTACCTGCGTTTCGCGTACAACCTTCTAGAATTCGACATTTATCAATCAGCTCACGAACTTCTTCATCGCCGTCGTAGAGTTCAGGCAATGCAGGCTCAGCGAGGAATGCTTTCTCTAGCGTCATACCCGGATCAGGCGGAACTAGCTTAGAAATACGGTCAACGAAGCCAAATGGGTGGCCTAATACACGGCCAACGTCACGGATTACCGCTTTTGCCGCCATAGTACCGAAGGTGATGATCTGAGAAACGGCATCACGGCCGTACATTTCAGCCACGTGATCAATAACTTGGTCACGCTTATCCATACAGAAATCGATATCGAAATCGGGCATGGATACACGTTCTGGGTTCAAGAAACGTTCGAACAGCAAGTCATATTCAAGTGGATCAAGATCGGTGATATCAAGCGCGTAAGCCACCAAAGAACCAGCACCAGAACCACGACCCGGGCCTACTGGTACATCGTTATCTTTTGACCACTGGATGAACTCCATTACGATCAAGAAGTAACCTGGGAAACCCATGTTATTAACTACTTCTAGCTCGATTTTAAGTCGCTCATCGTATTCAGGCCTGCGTTCAGCTCTGACTTTTTCGTCAGGAAATAGGAATGCTAAACGTCGTTCAAGACCTTCTTCTGATTTTTTGATCAAGAAGTCTTCAATCGCCAAACCTTCCGTCGGGAAGTTCGGCAAGAAGTATTCGCCCAATCGAACGGTGACATTACAACGCTTAGCGATCTCAACACTGTTCTCTAATGCTTCAGGGATATCTGAGAACAACTCACACATCTCTTCTTCGCTACGGAGGTACTGTTGTGGACTGTAGTTTTTCGGTCGACGTGGATCAACCATGGTAAAGCCGTCGTGAATCGCCACACGGATTTCATGAGCGTCAAACAAGTCTTCAGAAATGAATACCACTTCGTTGGTCGCAACAACTGGCAGGTCTTCTTGCTCAGCCAATTCCAGCGCAAAGTGCAGATAAGACTCTTCGTCCGTACGTCCAGTTCGAATGAGCTCCAGATAAAAACGGTCTGCGAAATGTGTTTTGTAAAACTCAACGCTGCTTGCAACCAACTCTCTATTGCCTTTCAGCAACGCTTTACCAATCTCACCTTCTTTTGCACCCGATAAAAGAATCAGGCCTTCCGCATGTTCAATCAGCCACTCTTTATCAATAACAGGCTGATGCTGCACATGGCCACGAAGGTAAGCTTTTGATATTAATAACGTTAGGTTATTGTAGCCTTTATTACTCGTTGCAATAACGGTGAGTTTTGTCAATTCATCGCCAAAATCAGGAGACTGCATCAAGAAGTCAGCACCAATAATTGGTTTAACCCCACACCCATGAGCAGTACCGTAGAATTTCACCAAACCGCACAGGTTGGTAAAGTCGGTCAATGCTAGAGCAGGCATACCCATTTCAGCGACTTTTTTAACTAATGGTGGCACCTTGGATAGGCCATCCACCATCGAAAAGTCACTGTGTACGCGTAGGTGAACAAATTTTGGATCTGACATTATTTTTCCTGAGTTCTAGGTTTGAGCCTAGGATTACAACTGTGTGTATTCTATTTTTTTCTAGCGTCACTAAGCAACTTTATTCGATGCTAAGCTCTAGTTTACGTAAAGCTCTAATCTATATAGAGCTTATTCAATTCGCTCTAATCTATGCCAAGAATACGTTTTACTGGCTTAAAGCTTTTGCGGTAATGCTCGGTTACGCCATGTTTTTCAATCGCTTCAAAATGCGCTTTTGTCGGGTAACCTTTATGTTTAGCAAAACCAAACTCTGGATGAAGCTTATCAAGTTCTTCCATCTCTTGGTCACGAACCACTTTAGCGATGATAGACGCTGCGCTGATTTCAGCCACCCGTAAATCCCCTTTCACAATAGCCAGACCGGCCATCGGTAGCTCAGGGACTCGGTTTCCATCTATTAGCGCCATATCAGGTTGAACACTCAGCCCGGCAATAGCACGCTGCATAGCTACCATAGTCGCTTGTAAGATATTCAACTCATCAATTTCTTGTGGAGAACAACGACCCACAGACCATGCCAAGGCTTTCTCCTTAATTTCAGGAAGCAGAGCAAGGCGCTTTTTCTCAGACAGTTTTTTTGAATCGTTCAAGCCTTCGATTGGGTTATTCGGATCGAGGATAACCGCGGCGGTAACTACATCACCAACTAACGGCCCACGCCCCACTTCATCAACACCAGCAAATAACTGGTAGCCTTGAGGATACTCAAAAGGAGGAAATTCTTTTTTCTCTTTTACTGCCATGACAATTCTCTTTGTAACTTTTAAGCAAATGCTTTTGAAAGAAGCACTTTATGATTCAACAAACTCTCGACCGATCAATTTCAGAACTGCGTTAGCTGCCTGTTTGTCAGCATCTTTACGAATCCAGTGATGCATTTCAGTAAAGCGTTCAATAAGTGGCGCGTTGTCAGTTGAAAGCATCTTATCGACCGATGGGAAAAGGTAATCTGGGTGACACTCCTCAAGAATGTGTTCTTTTACGATTTCTTCACCCGCTAGGATATTCGGTAACGAGACAAATTTTGTGATCGACAATTTCTTAACGATATAGCCAGTGAGCTTATTGACCTTGTAGCCAACGACCATCGGTCGTTTCAGCAACATACACTCAAGAGCAACAGTACCAGAAGCTAACAAAACAGAATCAGCAGCAGTAATCACATTGGTAGCCGTATCTTCTACCAAAGTAAATTCAAGTTCAGGTGCCGTCGATTGCCAGATCTCTGTAAACTGTTTCTTGCGCTGTTCATTAACCAATGCAACAACAAAATTGATATCAGGGTACTTTTGCTTAATGCGCTGACAAGTTTCGATAAATGGTTGAGCAATCAAACTCATTTCACCACCACGGCTACCTGGCAATACCGCTAACCACGGCTTATCTTGATCTAAACCTAAAAGATCGCGAGCCTCTTTCTTATTCGGTTCCAGTGGAATGGTATCAGCCAACGTGTGGCCAACGAATTCACAAGCAACGTTATATTTATCATAAAACGCTTTTTCGAATGGTAAGAAAGCCAGTACCAAATCGGTTGCTTTGTCGATTTTAAAGATACGCTTTGGACGCCATGCCCAGACTGAAGGGCTGACATAATGAACAGTCTTAATGCCCGCGTTCTTAAGATCTAATTCAAGTCTTAGATTAAAGTCTGGCGCATCGATACCGACGAAGACATCTGGCGGGTTTTGAGTAAAGTACTTAACTAGCTCCGCTTTCACTTTTAGCAAGCGAGGTAAACGACCAAGCACTTCTACAAGCCCCATCACGGCAAGCTCTTCCATTTCGAAAAGAGACTCACAACCAAGCGCCTTCATTTTTGGTCCGCCAATACCCACGAACTCAGCATTCGGATATTGTGATTTGATCGCTTTAATAAAGCCTTCGCCAAGCGTGTCACCAGAGAGTTCTCCGACAACGATACCTATACGCAGAGGTTCATTCGAAACAAAGTCCAAGCTATTGGTTGCTGCTTCTTGCTGTGCCATAGTTTTCTAATTCCCTTCTTGCCTAAAACAAAAAAGATCGCCTAACGAGTAGCGATCTTTTTGTTATACCAATCTAACGAGGTAACTATTGTCATACTCATATTGATTGGTACATAACCACATCAAGTATTAACGAATAATACCGCGCTCAGAACTCTCTAGCATTTCTAACATAGGAGTTACCGAAGCAAACTCTTTCGCCATTTCAACTAAAGCGGCTTTCGCTTCTTCAAGTGTTTTGCCTGAACGGTATAACTCTTTGTACGCTTTCTGTAATGCTCGAATTTCTGGTTTTTCAAATCCGTTACGCTTCAAGCCCACTAGGTTGAGGCCGAATGGAGCGGCATGATTACCCTGTGCAAGCACGTACGGCAGTACATCTTGAACAACCGCAGAACAGCCGCCAATATAAGCGTAAGCACCAATAGAACAAAATGGGTGAATAGCAGAAAGCGCCATAACACCCGCATAATCGCCAACGGTTACGTGGCCACCAAGAATAGCATTGTTACCAATGTGAGTATGGTTACCAACAATAACATCATGCGCTACGTGAGCATTTACACAAAGTAAGTTGTCGTCACCAATCACAGTGGTAGCTTTGTCTTGAGTTGTACCACGGTGGATCTGAACTGCTTCACGAATCACATTACGGTCACCGATCACAACAGTCGTGTCTTCACCACCGTATTTCTTATCTTGGTTTTCTTCTCCAATCACAGCGTGTGGGAAGATTCGGTTTTGCTTACCAATTGTCGTGTGACCTTTGATCACAACATGCGACATCACTTCAGTGTCGTCACCAATTGTCACGTTACCAGCAATGTAAGTGAAAGGACCAACCGTCACGTTAGCACCGATAGTTACATCACCTTCGATTACTGCTGCCGGGTGAATTTTCGCTGTTTCATGAATCATATTAAAACTCTCTACGAGCACATTTAAGTTCAGCTGAACATACAACTACGCCGTCAACTTTCGCTACACCGTTGAACGATGCAATGCCACGACGTTCTTTTAAGAACTCAACTTCGATAACCAATTGGTCACCTGGCACTACTGGCTTGCGGAACTTCGCTTTATCTACGCTAGCAAAGTAGTAAAGCTCATTACCAGAAGGAGCACCAAAAGATTTAAATGCTAGAAGACCTGTTGCTTGCGCCATTGCTTCTAAGATCAACACACCTGGGAATACAGGAAGTTGTGGGAAGTGGCCTGTGAACTGAGGTTCGTTAACAGAAACATTCTTAATCGCAGTCAGTGTTTTTTCTTTTTCAAAGCTAGTCACACGATCAACCATTAAGAATGGGTAGCGATGAGGTAATAGTTCCTGAATTTCAGTAATGTTCATCGTTGTCTGTTCAGTAGTCAAAGTCGTATTCCTATGTATATTCTTTATTTAATGAGAAGGATTATAAACGAAAAAGACTCGCTGTACGCGAGCCTTTTATTAGAAATGCTGGAATTATGATTCCGCGCTGTTCTCGATAAGTTTTTCAACGGTTTTCAAACGCTTGTTCATTTCATCAATACGATGAACTCGCGTTGCTGTTTTACGCCAATCTTTATTTGGCTGCAAAGGAATACCTGAAGAGTACATGCCTTTTTCGGTGATACTGCGCATTACCATCCCCATACCGGTGATTGTAACGCCGTCAACGATTTCTATATGACCATTAATCACACAACCGCCACCAATAATACAGTACTTACCTATCGTTGTGCTGCCGGCAATGATAGTACCACCTGCAATAGCAGAACCATATCCGATGTGAACATTATGAGCTATCTGGAGTTGGTTATCTAAGATAACGTTATCTTCAATAATAGTGTCATCTAATGCGCCACGGTCAAGGGTAGTACACGCGCCGATTTCTACGCGGTTACCAACACGAACTGAACCGACTTGTGGGATCTTAACCCACTCGCCTTTCTCATTCGCATAACCAAAACCATCGGATCCAATCACTGTACTAGATTGAATCAAACATGCTTCGCCGATCACCACTTCATGGTAAACACTTACGTTAGCCCAAAGCTTAGTACCTGCGCCAATTTTTGCATTTTGACCAATAAAGCAACCAGCACCGATAACGACGTCATCACCAAGCACTACGCCAGTTTCAATCACAGCATTGGCACCAATAGACACATTTTGTCCAATGGTCGCGTCGCCTGAAATTGAAGCAGAATCAGCAATACCCGCAGCTGGCGCTGGCGTGGTATCAAGCGCTTGAGCAACCTTAGCAAAAGCAACATAAGGGTCGTTGACCACAATAACGTTGGTCTTACACAGTTCACGCTCGCTCTCTTTAACCATAATAGCGGATGCTTTACAGTCACCAAGGTGCTTGCTGTACTTCACGTTCGAAAGGAACGTAATATTTCCTTCTTGCGCTTTATCCATAGGAGCGACTGCTGAAACGGTAACTGTACCGTCTCCGTGTAGCTCTCCACCGGTAATCGTTGCCAATTCGGCTAAGGTCAGATTCTTCATAAAACTTATTTCAGTGATTTAATTACTTTTTCAGAGATGTTGTATTCTGGCTTGCCGTACTGCAGAGCTTGAATATCAACGATCATGTCATAGCCTTCTTTCTCTGCAACTTTAGTTACAGCATCTTGAATTACTTTGAATAGCTTCTGCTTCTCTTGTGCTTCACGACGTTGGCTTGCTTTTTCTAGTGCTTGAGCTTTGATTTTGTATTTGCTGTCTAGTTGGCCGACTTCAATACGAAGTTTCTCTACTTCATCAGGCCCTAATAGCTCACCATCACGCTTAAGCTTTTCAATCTTAGTCTTAGCTTCCGCTTGGATACTTTGAAGCTCAGCAGCTTTATCTTTGAACTCTTCCTGCATTTTTTGAAGAACAACTTCACGCTGAGGTAGAGCCTGGAATACTTGTGCAGTATTTACATAGCCCACTTTTTGCGCAGCTTCAGCCGCTGTTGCAAAGAAAGAAGAGCTAAGAACTACAAGGCCTAAACCTGCTGCTTTAATCATATTTTTCAAAATATTGTCCTTTAAAGATTAGAAAGTTCTACCAATGGTGAATGTGAAGAATTCTTCGTCATCGCCTTCGTAGATTTTGATTGGTTTCGCTAGAGAGAAAACCAATGGTCCCATCGGTGACATCCACTGAAGAGCGGCACCATAAGATGAACGGTAATTTGTTGGGTCAGAGTAATCGTAGTAGTACTGTTGACCGCTATTCGGTGCGCCACGGTCTACGAATTCGGTATCCCATACACTTGCCATATCGAAGAACACGCTAGTTCGAATCTGACTGCGCGCTTCATCAGAAGCAAACGGTGTTGGTACGATTAACTCTACGCTAGCCAAAGCAACCGCATTACCACCAACCGAATCATCGGTCGCAGAATTGTACGTCGGGTTGTTGCCCGTGCTATTTCCGTAAACAGCTTTTGGACCAGCTGAGTTAGAACCAAAACCACGTAGTGTTGTAAAACCACCCGCGTAGTAGTTTTCGTAGAATGGGAACAAGTTATCATTACCATCCGTTTGGCCATAACCGTTACCATAGCCTAATCGACCACGCATCAATAGTGTAAACTCATGCTTTTTAGTCAACGGAATGTAATGTTTTACATCGTATTGCGCTTTGAAGTATTTAGCATCCGAACCGGGTACTGTCATTTTCGCGAAAGCACGTTGGTGGTTACCTTCAGTAGGGAAGAAGCCACGGTTAAGGTTGTTGCGCGTCCAAGAGATATTGATATCGAAGTCATCGGTTAAGATATGCTCATCACCGTATTGGTCAATACTTCTCGCAAACTGTTCAACTTGAATATAGGTAGGAACGTTACCGATCTTGTTGTGCGTATAACCAAAACCAAACTCGAGACGGTTAAGCTCATCCATAGGGAAACCCCATGTTAAGCTCGTACCATAACTTTGGTTGGTATAATCGACAATACCCGCTTCAGAGGCTTCGAATTCGTTGTAGAAGATTTTTCCGCCCATACTCACGCCATCAAGATTCCAGTATGGGTCACGGTAATCTAAGCTCACGTTCTTTTGGTAGTCATTCATCATGGCGCTTACGCCAACACGGTTACCAGAACCTGCAAAGTTATCTTGCTGTAAACCAACCTGGAAGCTGACACCCGATTCAGTACCGTAGCCAACACCGAAGTTGACGCTACCCGAGTTCGCTTCCTTAACGTTGTAAACCAGATCCACTTGGTCTTCACTGCCAGGAACACGTACCGTTTGCACATCAACCGTTTCAAAAAAGCCTAAACGGTTAAGACGGCTCTTACCTGTATCAATCGACTTGGAGTTCAGCCAGCTGCCTTCCATCTGACGCATTTCACGACGCAGTACTTCATCTTTCGTTGAGTTGTTACCCGTGAATCGAATATCACGAACGTAGATACGGCTGCCCGCTTCTACATTGATAACCAACGACACTTCTTTGGTCTCATCGTCAAATTCAGGAATCGTACGAACTTGTGGGTACGCATAGCCAGATTCGCCTAAAATTCGTTTCACGCTCTCTTCTAAAGACGTTACAGAAGAACCGTTATATGTATCGCCATCTTCGAATGGCACTAACGCTTCGAAGTCAGCCTCGCGGCCGATAAGCTCACCACGGAAAGAGACATCTTTAACGGTATAAGCTTCGCCTTCATCTAGGCCTAGCGTGATGTAAACACCTTTCTTATCAGGAGAGATCGCTACCTGAGTCGAATCCACCTTAAATTTAAGGTAACCACGGTCAAGGTAGTAAGATTTCAACGCTTCGATATCACCAGCCAGTACTTGCTTCTGGTATTTTTCATCCGCAAGGAAATTCCACCATGCAACATCAACGTTCAAGTTGAAACGACTAAGTAGATCAGCGTCAGAGAAAACTTCGTTACCGATAAAGTTAATTTGCTGAATCTTAGCGGACACGCCCTCAGTAAACACAAACTTAAGGTCAGAACGGTTACGAGGCAGAGGCGTCACTACGGCTTTTACTGTCGCGTTGTATTTACCAACACTGTAGTAAAAATCTTCAAGGCCCTTCTCAATGTTACTCAGTGTAGTACGGTCAAGGGCTTCACCTTCACGAACACCAGATGCATCTAGGTTCTGCTGAAGTTGTTCTTCTTTGATCGCCTTGTTACCTGAGAATGAGATGCTTGCGATGGTCGGTCGTTCTTTGACTTGAACAACTAAAACATCATCATCGCGAAGGACTTTAACGTCCTCAAAGTTGCCTGAAGCATACAGTGCACGAATGATCTCAGATACATCGCCGTCATCCACTTCATCGCCAATACGTACTGGCATTTTCAGTAGAGCTGCACCAAGTGCAACACGCTGTAAACCTTCGATCTTGATATCTTGAACTACAAAGTTTTGTGCTCCGTTCGCAGCCACACTAGTGGCCAATAGACTTGCGAACAGAATTTGCTTAATCGCCATACTTATTCTAATTATTCCTTGCTACTACCAATGCCTGTGAGAAACCATTCACAGACGAGTAAAATCATTAAATATTGCCAGAGCCATCAAAGAGAAGAGGATTGCGCCTCCCACTCTGTATCCCATTTCTTGAACTTTTTCAGGTACAGGTTTACGAGTAACGGCCTCAATAGCGAAAAAGAGCAAATGTCCGCCATCAAGCATAGGCAGCGGAACTAAATTAATAATACCCAAGTTAACACTAATCAGAGCTAAAAAACCTAAGAAGTAAACTAAACCGTAATCGGCGGTTGCCCCTGCGCCTTTAGCAATTGAAATTGGGCCACTCAAGTTATTTAAGCCAACATCACCAACGATAAGCTTCTTAAGCATTGTTAGCGTCAAACCTATGATTTGACCTGTTTTATCAAATGCTTTTCCTACAGACTCAATTACACCAAATTGTAACTCAAAGCGATAATCTTCTGGCCATTCTGCGACTTCGGGAGCAATACCCGCATAGCCGATTGTAGAACCATCAGAAAATTCGCGACTATTCGGCGTCATAACCAATGACCGCTCAACACCATTTCGTAATACGACAAGGTCCAAGGGCATCATTGGGTGTGAACGGATTAATTCAACAACCGACTTCCACTGTTCAATAGGCTGACCATTAATTTCGACAATTTTGTCGCCAGACTCTAGCCCTGCAGAATAGGCAGCACCGTCATCAATAACTTGAGCGAGCACTGTCGATATCTCTGGAGAATACGGTCTAAAACCAAGCGTTGTCATTGCTGACTCAGTTTCTGGGTTGAACGACCAGTCAGAAATATCCAATGTTATCTGTTGTTCAAGGCCGATGTCGTCTTGAGAAGAAACCGTTACCGTCATGGACTCATCACCAATATGTGATATCAAACCCAAGTTTACTGATTCCCAATCTGCGGTTTTGATTCCTGAAATAGATTTAAGTTCCATTCCACTTTCAATTCCGGCTTGTGCAACAATAGATTGCGGGGTGACCTCTCCAATCACAGGCTTAACCGCTGGAACACCAATCAAAAAAACCAGCCAATATGCGAACACGGCAAATATAAAGTTGAATGCTGGACCTGCACCCACAATCGCCGTTCGTTTCCACAACGGTTTCTTATCAAAAGCGTATTGCTGTTCGTCTTCAGAAAGGTCATCAACACGCCCATCGAGCATCTTAACGTAGCCGCCTAGCGGAATCACTGACAAGCTGTATTCAGTACCATCACGGCCGATCTTGCTCCAGATTGATTTACCAAAACCAATCGAGAATTTTTCTACTTTCACACCACAACGACGAGCAACCCAGAAGTGTCCAAACTCATGAACAGCAACCAGAATACCAAGCGCTACAATAAAAGATGCGAAGTTCCACAGAATTCCACTCATGCTAGCTGCTCTTTAATAAATTGAATGGCTATTTGACGAGACATATTATCTAGCTCAAGAAGGCTTTCCAAGCTATCTAAGCCCTCAGAGCTATATTGTTCACATACTTTGTTCATAACATGCTCGTTAATGATAGCAATATCGGTAAACTTCACTTGATTGTTCAAGAAAGCATCGACTGCAATTTCGTTTGCCGCATTAATCGCTGTTGTTGCATGCTGACCCAAATAGCACGCCTCAATGGCTAATCTCAAACATGGGTAACGAGTTAAATCAGGCTCTAAGAAGGTAAGCTCGCCCACTTTGGTGAAATCCAGAGGCTTAACACCCGCTTCAGTACGATCAGGATAAGACATCGTCAAAGCGATTGGCGTTGCCATATCGGGTTCGCCCATTTGAGCGAGCACCGAGCCCTCCTTGTACTGAACCATAGAATGAATCACAGACTGAGGGTGGATAATGACTTTGAGTTGCTCTTGAGAGGCATTAAATAGCCATTTCGCCTCAATGTACTCTAAGCCTTTATTCATCATAGTTGCTGAATCGACAGAGATCTTAGGGCCCATTGACCAGTTTGGGTGTGCAACCGCTCTCTCAGGTGTGACCGAATCTAACTCTGCAACATCCGTATAGCGAAAAGGGCCGCCAGAGCCTGTCAAAAGGATATGATTGATACCATTTTCTTCAAGGTCACAACGGCCTAGTTTGGTTTGCACATTCTGAGGTAAGCACTGAAAGATAGCATTATGCTCGCTGTCGACAGGAAGCAGTTCAGCGCCGTACTTCTCTACGGCGTCGATAAACAACTGTCCAGACATCACCAACGCTTCTTTGTTAGCCAGCAAGATGCGCTTACCAGCCTTAACCGCAGACATCGTAGGAAGCAAACCTGCCGCACCCACAATAGCAGCCATTACTGTGTCCACTTCATCTAGAGAAGCGACCTGACACATGCCTTCAGAGCCAGAAAGAACTTTGATGTTTGGGTAATTCGCAGACAACACTTCAGTCAGCTTAGATGCTGCATCAGGGCAAGCCATAGCAACATAGCTTGGTTGCCATTTTTCAACTAACGCCAGCATCTTTTCAACATTCGAGCCTGCAGCCATTGCTACGACCGAATAGAGTTCTGGGTTTTGTTCAACGACTTTTAGTGTACTTGCACCAATTGAGCCGGTAGCGCCAAGGATAGTTAGATTTCGCATCACATATGACCGTAGAAATGTAATAAAGGGCAGAATCACTGCCCTTTTTTATTAGAATGCTAAATAAAGCAGAGCAAAGACAGGGAACGCAGCCGTTAAGCTATCTATTCTATCAAGTATACCACCATGACCAGGAATCAGATTACTGCTGTCTTTCACCCCAGAAACACGTTTAAACATGCTTTCAACAAGATCACCAAGAACAGAAATAACGACGGTCACAAGAGTAATAACAATCATGTGGAGAGGGCTTGTGAATTGGATATCAAACAAGTCAGCAAAGATCCAGGCCACGATCACTGCTGTAATGATGCCACCAATAAGACCTTCAATCGTTTTATTAGGACTCACCGCAGGGGCCATTTTGCGCTTGCCAAAGCTCTTTCCTGAAAAGTAAGCACCACTGTCCGCAGCCCAAACAAGCAAGCAAACGAACATCACCAATTTTGCGCCGTGGTAAGGATCAACATCGATACCGTTAGCACGCAGGATAACCACACTCCAGAAGAATGGTAGCAAAGTCAGCACGCCAAATGCGTGACGAAGAATTGATGAGTCTTTCCATGCTGGCATAGACTTAGGATAAGTCACTGCCATACCACTCGCGATTATCCACCAAATTGAACCAATCGTTAGAATGGCGTAGTGAGCACCCGATAAGTTATTAAGGCTAAATGCATCAAAAGGTATAAAAGCAAAACTTGCAGCACTTACCACAACTGTTGGAATCAACGCTAAATAACGTGATTTGCTTTCAACAAACTGAGTCCACTCCCAAAAACCCAATAGCGAGATTACTGCTAGTGAAAGAATAAACGTGGGAAGTGATAACTCGAAAATACCTAGAATAACTAGGGGAGCTAAAATCAACGCCGTAATAATTCGTTGTTTCAAACCAAAAAAATCCTTATTAACTGTCCATCAGAGCTTTAATTTGCTCACCGGTGCATCCAAAACGACGCTCGCGGTTTACAAACCAAGTCACAGCTTCTACTAAGCTGTCTTCATTAAAGTCTGGCCAGAATTGCTCAGTGAAATACATTTCGGCGTAAGCTAATTGCCAAAGCATAAAGTTACTAATGCGGCACTCGCCACTGGTGCGGATAAGTAGATCGACTTCTGGAATATCTGCCATCGTCAGGTGCTGTGTAATCATAGCTTCATCAATGTCTTCTACATTAATATCGCCAGACTTAACCTGTTGAGCAATCGAAGTCATCGCTTGCTGGATGTCCCACTTACCGCCGTAGTTAGCCGCAATATTAATAACCATACCCGTATTGGTGCTAGTCAAAGCTTCTGCTTCTTCTATTTTCTTTTGTAGTCGCGCATTAAAACGACTTTTATCACCAATAACACGAAGTTGTAGATTATTTTTATGAAGCTTTTTTACTTCACTCGACAGCACTGAAATAAACAGTTCCATCAAAAGACCCACTTCTTCTTCAGGACGACGCCAATTTTCACTACTAAAAGCAAAAAGAGTTACGGCTTTAATGCCAAGTCTGGCAGCTGAAGATATGGTTTTTCGAACGGCTTGAACGCCATTTTTATGACCAAAGACACGAGGCTTACCCTGAGCTTTTGCCCAGCGACCATTACCATCCATAATGATAGCAATGTGTTTAGGAAGAGAGTCTGTGAACGCTTGAGAATTATGCATAAAAGAGTGAATCAAATTCTAATAGTCGAACAGAATAGCATAAAAAAACGCTGCACCGTGAGTACAGCGTTTTTCCTGAAAGAAAAGAATATGGAAAATTAAACTTCCATCAACTCTTTTTCTTTAACTGCTAGAACTTCGTCTACGTTCTTAACCGCAGCGTCAGTTAGCTTTTGAATTTCGTCTTGTGCTTTACGATCTTCGTCTTCTGAAATTTCTTTGTCTTTAAGAAGCGCTTTTAGATCGCCATTCGCGTCACGACGGATGTTACGAATAGCAACACGGCCACCTTCAGCTTCGCCACGAACGATTTTAACTAGGTCTTTACGACGCTCTTCCGTAAGCGGTGGAAGTGGAACGCGAATAACCGTACCTGCAGACATAGGGTTTAAGCCTAGGTCAGAAGTCATGATTGCTTTTTCAACAAGAGGAGTCAGTGTTTTATCAAACACTGTAATTGCTAGTGTACGTGCGTCTTCAGCAATAACGTTAGCTACTTGAGTCAAAGGCGTTGGTGCACCGTAGTACTCAACAGTAAGACCAGAAAGTAGGCTCGGGTGAGCACGGCCTGTACGGATTTTTTGTAGGCTGTTTTTTAGTGCATCAACACTTTTTACCATGCGCTCTTGAGCGTCTTTTTTGATTTCGTTAATCACAATTTCACCTTGATTATGTTCTTTCTTCAAGAAAGCTTTTTATTTGGAGTGATAAGGATAAGCTTACCGAAGCATTATACTTCAGTAAGCCCGAAAAATTAGTCAGCGTCGCTGATTAATGTACCTTCAGTTTCACCCATAACCACGCGACGTAGTGCGCCTGGCTTATTCATGTTAAATACACGGATTGGCATTTTGTGGTCACGTGCTAGCGTAAATGCGGCCAAGTCCATTACTTTCAATTCTTTCTCAAGAATTGTGTTGTAAGACAACGTATCATACAACTCTGCGTCTGGGTTTGCTACTGGGTCAGCAGTAAATACACCATCTACTTTTGTTGCTTTTAGAACTACGTCAGCTTCGATTTCGATACCGCGTAAACATGCAGCAGAGTCTGTAGTAAAGAATGGGTTACCAGTACCAGCAGAGAAGATCACAACACGACCTTGACGTAGTTGGCTGATTGCATCTGCCCAGTTGTAGTCGTCACATACACCTTTAAGAGGAATTGCTGACATTACACGTGCGTTTACGTAAGCACGGTGTAGTGCGTCACGCATAGCAAGGCCGTTCATTACCGTTGCAAGCATCCCCATATGGTCACCAACAACACGGTTCATACCCGCTTCTGCTAGGCCTGCGCCACGGAAAAGGTTACCACCACCGATAACAACACCAACTTGAACGCCTAGTTCAACTAATTCTTTTACTTCTTGAGCCATACGATCAAGGATCGTTGGGTCAATACCAAAACCTTCTTCGCCTTGTAGCGCTTCACCGCTAAGTTTTAACAGAATACGTTGATACGCTGGTTTAGGGTTCGTAGTCATGGAGCTTACCTTCCAAAGAGTTGATGATTAACAGTCATGGATAAAAACTGAAGAGCTCAGTTTGCATTCATAACAGCTAAAAGCCGGAAATAATTCATTATTCATAAAAAGACCGCAGCATTTGCCACGGTCTCTTTTCAAACAATACGCTAAGGATTAACCTTTTTGTACCGCTGCAACTTCGTCTGCGAAGCTCATTTCAGCTGCTTTCTCGATACCTTCACCAACTTCTAAACGAACGAAGGTAGTAACTGATGCGCCTTTCTCTTTAAGAATGTCAGCAACAGTTTTCTTAGGTTCCATGATGAAAGCTTGACCAGTAAGAGATACTTCGCCCGTGAATTTCTTCATACGGCCGATAACCATTTTCTCAGCGATCTCTTGTGGTTTGCCTTCGTTCATAGCGATTTCAACTTGAACAGCTTTTTCTTTTTCTACTACGTCAGCAGGTACGTCAGATGGGTTAACGTACTCAGGCTTAGAAGCAGCAACGTGCATAGCGATGTGCTTAAGCGTTTCAGCTTCGCCTTCACCAGCAACAACAACACCGATTTTCTCGCCGTGACGGTAAGAAGCTAGTGCAACACCTTCAACAAGCTCAACACGACGGATGCTGATGTTCTCACCGATCTTAGTTACTAGAGCGATACGTGCGTCTTCAAACTTAGCTTGAAGTGCAACGATGTCTAGACGTTCAGCTAGAGCAACTTCAGCAACTTCGTTAGCGAATGCAAGGAAACCTGCATCTTTAGCTACGAAATCAGTTTGGCAGTTCACTTCAAGAAGAGCAGCAACGCCAGCTTCTTCTTTAATGATGATTGCGCCTTCAGCAGCAACGTTACCAGCTTTTTTAGCTGCTTTCGCTGCGCCAGATTTACGCATGTTTTCAATTGCTAGCTCGATGTCGCCTTCAGCAGCAACAAGCGCTTTTTTACATTCCATCATGCCCGCAGCTGTGCGTTCACGAAGTTCTTTAACTAGAGCTGCAGTTACAGTTGCCATTCTCTATTCCTCAGTAAATTCTAAAAAAGATAAAAAACAGGGGCCTAATTAATTGGCCCCTGATATTGACTGTATTCAGTTCTTAAGCCATCGATTATGACCGCTTAATATGAACTAAATATGGCTCAGAGCCGCTATTATTCAGCTTCTACAAAACCGTCTTTTTCAGCAGCTACAGCAGCAACATCTTTGTTACGACCTTCTTTAACCGCGTCTGCAGCAGCGTTTAGGTAAAGCTGTACTGCACGGATTGCATCATCGTTACCAGGGATAACGAAGTCAACACCGTCTGGGTTAGAGTTAGTATCAACTACAGCGTAAACTGGGATACCTAGGTTGTTTGCTTCTTTAACTGCGATGTGTTCGTGATCAGCATCGATAACGAATAGAGCGTCTGGAAGGCCGCCCATGTTCTTGATACCACCAAGAGACTTCTCTAGCTTCTCCATTTCACGAGTGCGCATTAGAGCTTCTTTCTTAGTAAGCTTGTCGAAAGTACCGTCTTGAGCTTGCGCTTCAAGTTCTTTCAGACGCTTGATAGACTGACGAACAGTTTTGTAGTTCGTTAGCATACCGCCTAACCAGCGGTTGTTAACGTAGAACTGGTTGCTGTTGATAGCAGCTTCTTTAACAGCTTCAGATGCAGCGCGCTTAGTACCAACAAAAAGAACTTTACCTTTCTTCTCGCCAACTTTAGCGATTTCAGCTAGAGCGTCGTTGAACATTGGTACAGTTTTTTCTAGGTTGATGATATGTACTTTGTTACGAGCACCAAAGATGAATGGCTTCATTTTTGGGTTCCAGTAACGAGTTTGGTGACCGAAGTGAACACCAGCTTTAAGCATATCGCGCATTGATACAGTTGCCATTTTAAAATCCTCTATGGGGTTAGGCCTCCACATCCCCCATGAATCCGACCCCTAACAACTAACCACTTTTCAGCCGTTATCTGTGTTGTTGAGGCACCCCGGAACATGTGTCGGAATGTGTGTGATTTAAAGAAATAAGTTAGTGGACACAAAGCTTGTTTCGCCAATTGGAGAAAACAGTCCTGATGTCCGGCGCGCTTTATACCATATTTTGTCTATCTATGGCTAGAAAAAAATCCAAAAATGGCGACTGCTATACTCTAGCCTATTAGCGGATTTCACCGATAAATCGCGGCCTAATCAAATCGATTCAGCATCGTCTTACAGAGCAATATCGGCTTAATTTAATTAGTATCCACCAGCATTGTATGGATATGGGAATGTTGCGCTAAAATGCTGCACTGATAGAATAGCCCCAATATGCACACTTAGGTGCTACCAAATTAAGAGATATGCAATGGCTGTAAAAATTAAAACTGCTGAAGAAATTGAAAAAATGCGCGTCGCCGGCAAGCTGGCTTCTGAAATTTTAGAGATGATTGAACCTCACATCCAAGTGGGTACAACGACAGAAGAGCTTAACCAAATCTGTCACGAGTACGCTCTAGAGAGAGGCGCATACTCAGCACCACTTGATTACCACGGTTTCCCTAAGTCTATCTGTACGTCTATCAACCACATCGTGTGTCATGGTATTCCAGCATCACAAGATGAGACTGGTAGCACTGGTCAATTCAAACCTGCAGTATTGAAAGATGGCGATATTCTAAACGTTGATATCACTGTGATTGTTCCTGATGACGAAAATGCAGACCTAAGCACTCGTCCGCAGGGTTACCATGGTGACACATCTAAAATGTTCCTTGTGGGTGAAGTTTCACCAGCAAACAAACGTCTATGCATGGTTGCTCAAGAAGCACTTTATGAAGGCATGCGTCAGGTTAAACCAGGCGTTCAACTTGGCCAAGTTGGTACTGCTATCGAGAAGTACATCAAGACAAACAACAAGAATAACCCACGCGCTAAGTTCTCTATTGTAAAAGATTACTGTGGTCACGGCATTGGTTCTGAGTTCCACGAAGATCCACAAGTCGTTCACTACAAAAACAGCGATCGCACAGTGCTAAAAGCAGGCATGTGTTTCACAATCGAGCCAATGATCAATGCTGGTAAATTTGGTTGCCGTCTAGATGACGAAGATAGCTGGACAGTGTACACAGCTGACAGCAAGAACTCGGCTCAGTGGGAACACACATTAGTTGTGACTGATACAGGTTGTGAAGTACTAACACTACGCAGCGATGATACGATTCCACGTATTATGAAGAATGCTTAGTTCAACAAACTGAACACCTCAGACTTTTGAAAATATCCTCGCATTGCCGAGGATATTTTTTTTATCCGCTCAATTTCGATTTTGCATCAGCTTCTGTTAAATTGTTTACTATTCTCATTTGCTTGCACGGATAGCAGACTATGCCTTATCAATGCCCTATTACGTTCAATGACGAACAACTTGAAATCTGCGAATTAAAAAATCAGCTCGAAATATTCACGCAGTATCAAAAGAGTGAATTTCTAAATCATCATCCAGTTACCGATTTGGTTCTGCTGCGCTCCGAATACATGGATTTGCTTCTCAATCGTTTATGGGAACATTTCGGATTTAGCAAACTGCCTCATATTGCGTTGGTCGCAGTAGGCGGCTATGGCCGTGGTGAACTACACCCTTTATCCGATATTGATATACTCATCGTCTCGCAAAAAACTCTGCCACCCGCACTGGGTGAAAAAGTCAGTCAATTCATTACCCTACTCTGGGACTTGAAACTCGAAGTCGGCCACGCAGTCCGTACCATTGCCGAGTGTCTTGAGATCGGCATTGATGATTTAACCGTTGCGACCAACTTACAAGAGTCACGTTTACTATGCGGAAGCGAAGACACCTTTCAAGAGTTAAAGCTTAAGATTCACTCCGATTCATTTTGGCCAAGTGAGACCTTCTACAAGGCGAAGATTCAAGAACAGAGAGAGCGTCACGCTCGTTATCACGACACGACTTACAATCTAGAGCCGGATATCAAATCAACTCCGGGCGGGCTCAGAGACATCCACACTCTGAGTTGGGTAGCACGTCGCCACTTCGGTGCGACTTCTTTGTTAGAAATGAGCAAGTATGGCTTTCTTACCGATGCCGAATATCGTGAACTCGTGGAGTGCCAAGACTTCTTGTGGCGCGTTCGCTTTGCACTGCACATAGAGCTGCGCCGTTATGACAACCGACTTACCTTTGCGCATCAGGCTCAAGTAGCCGAACACCTTGGTTACACTGGTGAGGGCAATCGCGGCGTAGAAATGATGATGAAGGAGTTCTACCGAACACTTCGTCGTGTAGCAGAGCTCAACAAAATGCTGCTTAAGCTGTTTGACCAAGCAATCATTAACGGTGGTCAAACACAAGAAGCCGAGATTCTCGACAATGACTTCCAACGTCGAGGTTCATTAATCGAAGCGCGTAAGCCAGCCCTATTCCAAGCACGACCAGAAACGATTCTCGATATGTTTATCCATATCGCGAATGACTCGACGATCGAAGGGGTAAGCCCACCAACATTACGACAACTGCGAACGGCGCGTCGCCGATTGAACCGCTTCCTGCATACCCTTCCTGAAGCTCGTGACAAGTTCATGGATTTAGTTCGCCACCCCAACGCACTGCACAAAGCTTTTAGCTTGATGCATAAACTGGGCGTGCTATCGGCGTACTTACCGCAATGGAGCCAAATTGTCGGCCAAATGCAGTTTGATCTGTTCCACGTTTACACCGTGGATGAACACAGCATTCGCCTGCTCAAGCACATCAACCGCTTTAGCCAAGTAGAGAACCACGACAAACACCCAATTTGTTGTGAAGTGTACCCTCGAGTTCAGAAAAAAGAACTCCTGATCCTCGCCGCAATCTTCCACGACATCGGAAAAGGTCGTGGTGGAGACCACTCCGAGATCGGCGCAGTTGAAGCTTACTCTTTCTGTATTGAGCATGGGCTATCGAAGCCTGAAGCCAAACAAGTTGCGTGGCTAGTACAAAACCACCTGTTAATGTCAGTGACAGCTCAGCGCCGTGATATCTACGATCCGGATGTGATTACCGAATTCGCCAAAAAAGTTCGCGATGAAGAGTCACTTGAGCTGCTGGTTTGCTTAACTGTCGCTGATATCTGTGCAACCAACCCAGAGCTATGGAACAGCTGGAAACGTACCCTACTCGCAGAGCTATTCCATTCTACGCAGCGAGCACTGCGTCGCGGCTTGGAAAACCCAGTCGATGTCAGAGACCGTATTCGTCACAATCAACAAATGGCATCTGCACTGCTGCGTAAAGAAGGTTTCTCCGCTCGTGAAATTGAAGTGTTGTGGCAGCGTTTTAAAGCTGACTATTTTTTGCGTCATACACACACTCAAATTGCATGGCACTGTGAGCACTTACTTCGCTTAGAAGATCCGAGCCAACCTTTAGTACTTATCAGCAAAAAAGCAACACGAGGTGGTACAGAGGTATTCGTATACTGTAAAGACCAAGCAGCACTTTTCGCCACCGTTGTTGCCGAGCTCGACAGACGTAACTTTAACGTTCACGACGCACAGGTCATGGTCAGTAAAGATGGTCACGTTTTGGATACCTTTATCGTACTTGATCAGCATGGTGAAGCGATTGATGAAGCAAGGCACAAAGCCGTTGCGAAGCATCTAACTCATGTTCTGGCTGATGGCCGTCCAACTAAGATTAAGACACGTCGCACGCCTCGAAACTTGCAGCATTTCAAGGTAAAAACTCGGGTTGAGTTCCTACCAACTAAGAGCAAGAAGCGCACCTTGATGGAATTGAGAGCTCTTGATACACCGGGGTTGTTGGCTCAAGTCGGCGCAACCTTTGCTGAGTTAGACATCAATTTGCACGGCGCTAAAATTACCACCATCGGCGAACGTGCAGAAGATTTGTTTATTCTGACCAGTGACGCGGGAGGAAGGTTGTCTGAAGAACAAGAACAAGCCTTAAGAGAAAGATTAACCGAGCACGTTTCAGAACTCGCACCTTAGAAAGCTAATTTAGAGCTAGAAATAAGTTGTGACGAGGAAACAAGTTTAGCTCTAGGAGCGGCTTTAATAGCCAAATAAGTGTGGGCAAAGATAGAGAGCGATCTTGCCCACAACTTACAATCAATTCACAGATATCAACTATCTAGCTCGTCGTTAGGCTGCTACATTGATCAAGTCAATTACATAAAAGTATTACATTCATAACCTAGAGGTCGCTTATGTATCCAAACCTCACTGGCTTAGGTATCCACGAACCTAAACAGATTGAACGTTACTCCCTTCGCCAAGAAGCGCACAAAGATATCCTGAAGATTTACTTTCGTAAGCAGAAAGGCGAACTGTTCGCGAAAAGCGTTAAGTTTAAGTACCCACGACAAGTAAAAAGTGTGCTTGTTAGCGGCGGCAATAATCAATACAAAGAAGTGACAGAGATTAACCGCAACCTCACTCTTGTGATTGATGAACTCAACAAGATCACCAAACCGACGCCAACGGCGGAGGTGGATGTGAAGCAGAAGATCCTTACTGACTTGCGCCATCTAGAAAAAGTGGTATCAAGCAAGATCGCAGAGATCGAAGCCGATCTAGAAAAACTTAAATGATCCCGCGATTAACTGTTAGCGATTAACGATTAACTAACCTACATTAGTTATGCCGTTAAGGTCGCACAGACATCAAAAAGGGCTGATATCACTATCAGCCCTTTGTTTTTATTCTATTTTCTCTATTCACTTAGACTCGCGATTGCTTAAACACGCGTGACTTACTTCGACAAGCAAGTTTGAGCATCGATTAAGTTGGCATCCCACTCAAAAGTTTCAAACAACCTTAACCACGTTTCATCTAAGTTCGCCTTCATCACCAATTCTTCTTTAGTGAAAGGATGAATGAAGCGCAATTCAGAAGCATGCAGCAACAGACGGTGTGAGTCTAAATCATCACGGAACAGTCGGTTATGCTTACCATCACCATGTGAAGTATCGCCCACGATTGGGTGTCTTAGATGAGCCATGTGACGACGCAGCTGATGTTTACGTCCTGTCTTTGGCATCATCTCAACTAAGCAATAACGACTGGTAGGAAAACGGCCTGTTGAATACGGCACTTCAACTTTAGCTAACGGCTCGTAAACAGTGACGGCTTCTTGTGGTTCTTTATCTTCTTTCGCGAACTTATCGGCGATCTTATCCAGCTCAACCTTAAGCGCATAATCGAGCGTATCGCCCTCTTCTATCCAACCACGCACAATCGCATGATAGGTTTTTTGCATCTCGTGGTTGGCGAACATCGGCATCACCTCAGAGGCAACTTCACTCGACAGAGCAAACACCAATACGCCAGACGTTGGACGATCTAAGCGATGCAGAGGAAATACGTGCTGACCAATTTGGTCGCGCAGAGTCTGCATCACAAACTGAGTCTCGTGTTTATCCAACCATGAGCGATGCACTAGCATACCCGCAGGCTTATTCACCGCGACAAAATACTCATCTTGATAAATGATCTCTAACATTACGCGCATACCTCATCAATGCTCTGAATCGTCACTAGCAGCTCAGCTTTGTCTGCCTCATTTTTCCACACTTCACCAAAATAAGGATGAATCGCAAAGCCTTTCGGTAGGCTCATTTGGGCATCCATCATTGCGTTGATCTTTACGATAAAGATCCACTGCAACCACTCTTCTGGCTGTAGCGAGTCAATCGCAAAAGGCTCAACGCTCGCCAAAGCTTCATCCGAAGGCGAAACATCACTCCATAGCGAACATTGGCGCATTTGTTGTTCTAATTGTTGAAGTAAAAGAGGTAACTTTGTGGCAGCTGTCATTTTTCACCAAGTTATTTATCTAGTGACCTTGAAATTGGGGCATAGAGTACCATCTATTTAGGAAAGAAAGTTAGGAGCTTTATTACTATGGAAACCATTCACACGCTCACTCAGTTACTAAAGAATAGCGGTTGCCAATACGACATCTACGACCTAGGTCGTCGTATCCAGAAAATCGACAACACCCTATTCTCTGATGTTGAGCAGGGGAAACAGCCATACCCGTTTCCACTTCAGAAACAAGCTCACTTAGCGATTAGCTACTGGAACGAACACAAGCAACCTTGGATCTGGTTCCTAAAATTCAAACTCGATGAAAGAGGCTTACTGCATCAAGGGGATGTGGGTAATTTTCTTAAGTTTGTTATCGAAGCGATGGGCACTCGTTTGAACGGTGATATCAGCGAAGAGCAACAACAAAAGCTGTCAAACAACCCTTATACCTTCAAGCCTTCTGAAGACAAAATGGCCGTATTCCATAGCCAAGTAAGAGCAGGGTTAGACCTCGCGACGAGCCAATATTACGAGCACGCTCAGCATTACTTCACAGGTGAGCTTGGTTGGGATAACTGGAAAACCGTTGGTCTTCAAGGCATCACCGATATGTGTGCTCGCTTAGGCAGTCAGCAAAACGGTGTCGCTATTCGCAAAGCATTGAATAAACTGCCATCAGAGCCGCTATACGCAACACTAGGGGCGCTTGAGCACACGCAAATCAATGATAAGCTCGCTCAACGCTTACAAGAAATGGCAGACAATGAGATTAACAGTCAAGAGCCGGATCTGTTCTTACTGTCAGCTTTGGTTCGTGCCCTTTCCGGTGCAGAACAAGGGATCGCGAATAACATCATTAACCAAGTTCTCACTAGTCCACGCTTGAGCCACCAAGAAGTGTTGATTGGTTTAGCGGGTCGCAGCTGGCATGCGCTACAAGACCCTGCGATTGCTGAGCAATTCTTGCTGCGTCTCGCACAAACGGGCAATCAAAACCTGTTCAATCAGTTATTTGCAGATTTAGTGATGATTCCGACACTAAGAATGGTATTTTTACCCTTGTTGAATTCGAACCCATCACCTGAACTCGCAAACGCATTGATTGAGTTACAACAAGCGGCTAAGTCTCAATAATTGACTGACGACTAACTCAAAAGCGAGCTAGATCTGTAGCTCGTTAACACAAGCTCAAAATTACGATTGGAATAGAGTGATTAAAAGGAAGTATGGATTAAATGATAGATAACTTATTGGCTATTTTGCTTCTGTGCTTCTTTTGCTTTCTGTTTTGGCAGCAGCGCAGGCAATCCGAGCTTGCGAAAGCTGCCATTGCGAGAAAGTGTAAAGAGCTCGACCTACAATTATTAAGTGTCGCCTTCAACGGTCATAAACTTAAGATGCGCCATGAGCTCACGACCATTTGGCGCTGGCATACTGTGTACCATTTTGAATTTTCGGCGTTAGGTGATGACCTGTACCAAGGAAAACTGACCATGGTGGGCTTCCGCTCTATGCGGTTTGAGCTACAGCCTCATAGAATGTAACGTCGCAGTGCGCGTTATAGCTATATTCATGATAAGGGCCAAACGAATCTTGTTTGGTTTCCTTAAATTCAAACCCTAGTTTTTCTAATAACTTAATCGATGGGTTGTGGCCGACATTCACAGTCGCAACAACATTCGTTAGGCGCTCTTCAAAACACACCAAACTTAAAAATGGTTTTAGCACCTCACTAGCAAAGCCGCGATTCCAATGCTCTTTATCCAAAATAAAGCCAAGCTCATGCCTACCCTCTTCTGATGAAATAAAGACATGTCCAAGATATTCACGGGTTTGGTTGTGGATGATAGCGCGGCAGAAGCCGACGTTGTCTTGCAGTATCTCTTGAAATAAGAACTTCGCAGAGGCAATAGAGTGCGGCCCATTCATTTCAAAACGATTAACGGGGCAGCAATTCAACTTGATAAAGTCGTGTTGTAGCTGTTCGGTATAAGGTACCAACAGCGTTCTTGAGGTTGCTATCGTCATAAAACACTCCTTGTGTTGACCATTAGCAGAAAAGCAGATGTCGCGATCTTAGATAAAAGCTCCTGAATTAAAGAGCCCCCTAGAGAGAAGAAAAGTCTCAGATAAAGAAAAGCCCCGACACCGAAGTGTCAGGGCTAGGGTCTTACTCGCAGCAGTCCGGCTACTAATAAATGCTCCATGCATCATCCATAATAGTGGCTGTAATCCTTCAGCTCTTTCCTTTACTTCGCCGTCCTAGCGGTGTCCAATCATCCTGAAAGCTAACAATCCTAGTTAGCGCACATCACTTGTTCCGTGAGCGGTGTCCTTTACATCGTCCTGATGCTAATCCAACCCTTTAAATCCTAAAGGTGTCCATTGTCATTCCGTTGCAGCTAACTTCCTGTTAACTGACTGTATCCCTACAATGTCCTTACGCTCCATGCTTGACTACTCAATCCTAAGTAACCAAATCTTCATCCTGAAGATAACCAAATCCTTGGTGCTTTCCTGTTCCGTGTCAGAATCCTTCCGACAAGGTTTAATTTACGCGATTTACGATTTGGGACAATAGATTTGCATCACACTTTGAATTTATTAAAGTTGTTAATTATATAAAACAACAAAAAATCAACAGCTTAACCATATGCACCTCAATCTCTCTAGCGATGTATTCGTGTTATCTCACAACCTTTGTAAGAGATCTCTCACAAGCTATGGGCGGTTTTATGATTCGCTATCACTCACCAGAGCGAGTAAAATGGCTGAAGACTAAAAATGGAGGTCAACATGCTGACAAAAGATGTGTCTGAAGAGTTGAAATCAGTGCTTGAAGGACTGCAAGCACAAGGGAAAGAGCCTACAGTTGCTTTAGTTAAAGCTCGTATGAGTACATCGGTTCCGATGCCCGCTTTAATCACGACCATCAAGAGCTGGAAAAGCGCGAATCGCGTTCCTAAAGTTGAAGTCGCGACACAAGAAGAGCCTGCACTTGATCGTGTTAGCCAACTGGAAAAGCAAATCCTTGAACTTACCACCCGCGTTGCCACGCTAGAAGCCAAGTTAACGGAACAATAAGTTAACTGAGCAATAAGCTAACAGAGAAATAGAACACAATGAAAATATGGGTTGATGCGGACGCTTGTCCTAAGGTTATCCGAGAAACAATCGTACGCGCAGCTGAGCGCACTGGGGTTGAATGTACCTTCGTGGCAAACCATCTGGTTCCTGTCCCTAAACGCAATAACATCCACTCAATCCAAGTCCCAAGCGGATTTGATATTGCAGATGATGAAATCGTAAAACGCACTGAACCCGGTGATCTCGTGATTACATCCGATATCCCTCTCGCCGATGAAGTGATCACCAAAGGTGGTCAAGCACTTAGCTCTCGTGGCGAGCTCTACACCAAAGAAACCATCAAAGCGCGCCTGAACATTCGTGACTTTATGGATACCATGCGTTCAAGCGGCATCCAAACGGGTGGACCAAGCGCCCTCTCACAGACCGATCGTCGTGAGTTCGCGAATCACCTTGATCGCCTGCTAGCAAAGCGCTAATCATTAAGAAACATTGATATTCGTTCATAGCCATAACCGTGAACCTGTAGATATGTTTGTCGACATACTCCGTTCTTGTTACTTAACACTTGATACTAAGTGCTACTTTAACGGAGTATTGATGATCCATCTTGTCACCATCTCTTCTTTTTAAATCATCCCAATTTTCTACACTCTTTCAGATCACTTTCCGTGATTGGTACACCATACTTTCGATCAAAAAAAACCTGCACGAGGCAGGCTTTAAAATCTAACAATATGACTTGTACTAACGTTACTACGGCGTGTAGAACGTTGCTGCACCTGGGCCTACTGGAAGACCAAATACGAACACCCATAGGTAGAACAAGATGCTCCAACCGAACATAAAGCAGATTGAGTATGGAAGCATTGTAGCAATCAGAGTGCCGATACCAAGGTTCTTCATGTAACGCGTCGCTACAGCAAGAATAAGACCGAAGTAGCTCATCATTGGTGTAATGATGTTCGTCGTTGAATCACCGATACGGTAAGCTGCTTGAATCGTTTCTGGTGCGTAACCAACAAGCATTAGCATAGGTACAAAGATAGGTGCTGTTACTGCCCACTGAGCAGAAGCCGAACCGATCATTAGGTTAATGAAGCCACACATTAGGATAAATGCAAAGAACAACATTGGGCCAGTAAGACCGATATCTTGTAAGAAGCTAGCGCCACCAACAGCGATTACTTGACCAAAGTTAGTCCACTTAAAGAAAGCAACAAACTGTGCAGCAAAGAATACAAGAACAATGTACATGCCCATTGAAGACATAGACGTTGCCATCGCATTGATCACGTCACGATCGTTCTTCATTGAACCGGTAACTTTACCGTAAACAAAACCAGGAATAGCGAAGAATACAAAGATAAACGCAACAATACTCTTCAGGAATGGAGAACCCGAAACCGTACCAGACGCTGAACGTAGAACACCGTCAGCTGGAACGATAGTCCACGCTAGAAGTGCAGAAACAGCCAATACAGCAATACCTGCTAGTTTTAGACCTTTCTTCTCAACATCCGTCAGTCTGCCCATCGAATCATTTGATAAATCTTCAGAAGCTTCTTCGTCGTTGTATTTACCCAACTTAGGTTCAACAATCTTCTCAGTTACAAATGCACCTGTAATCGCGATGAAGAAAGTAGAAACAAACATGAAGTACCAGTTTGACTCAGGACCAACCGTGTAAGACGGGTCAATCATCTGTGCCGCTGTTTCTGTAATACCAGAAAGCAGTGGGTCAACCGTACCGATAAGTAGGTTTGCAGAGTAACCACCTGACACACCAGCGAATGCCGCAGCAAGACCAGCAAGAGGGTGACGACCTAAAGAATGGAAAAGCATTGCTGCTAGTGGAATAAGTACCACATAGCCAAGCTCTGATGCTGTGTTAGAGATAATACCTGCAAACACAACCGTTACTGTAACCATGCGCTTAGAAGCACCCATTACCATGCCACGCATTGCAGCAGATAGTAGACCTGAGTGTTCAGCAATCGCTACACCAAGCATAGCAACAAGTACAGTACCTAGTGGAGCAAAACCAACAAAGTTCTTAACTAAGTTAGTCACAATAAGTTGTAGACCTTCTGCGTTAAGCAGACTTACAACGTGGATCATGCCGTCAGCAGCACGACCTTTAGCACCTTCTGGTCGAGGGTCCATAACAGACACTTCGAAGTAACCAGCAATACCTGAAGTAACGAGGATTGCTAAGCAGAAGATTGCGAAAAGAGTGATTGGGTGGGGCAATAGGTTCCCCAAATATTCAACGCCATCTAAAAAGCGAGTAAAAATAGGTTTTTTTAGGCGAATTGTTTTTTATTGAAGCTGATGAACTCATCAGTTCCCTCCTTGTAGTGATTCCTGTGCAATTATGACAAAGATGTTTAAATTGCCCGCGCAGATTACTCGACAAAAGGGTCAATTAGAAATCGTAAATGTTACAAAGTGTGTAACAAACCATTCTTTTAAACTTAATAAAAACAAAAAATTAGCAAATAACTCTAATTAAAGTATGAAAGTTAGGTTTATAATTGGTATGGATGCATTCATTCGATTTATGCTTGCGCTTGTAAGCTATTGATAAAGTGACAAATAAGAAACAACGTACGCTAAGTGAGCACATACTCTCCTTCAAAGTTCCTCTCGAAGGAAAAGAAAAACAGACAAATGAATGAAGTTTGACTTTCCCCTCGTTTTTACACTCATGTCACATCAAATTGACTGACTATTTTTGAACCGCTTTGAATCTCGGGTTGGATTTACAGATGACATAGAGACGGCCTCTACGCTTTACTATTTGGCAATCTGGGTGACGGCTTTTCGCACTTTTCAGTGATTTCACAACTTTCATTCTATTTCGCTCCCTTACCTAATTGACCAAAACGACGAGTGAAGTTCGCAACGCGTCCCTCTTTATGTAGCACTCGCTGTTTACCCGTATAGAAAGGATGCGACTTTGACGACACCTCAATCGTGAAGTAAGGATAAGTATTTCCGTCTTCCCATTCGATAGTGCGATCTGTTTTCAATGTTGATCCGATTAAGAAGTACTCATCGACACTGGTGTCATGAAAAACCACGGGGCGGTAATCAGGGTGGATATTCGGTTTCATTGTATTTCCCTTAAATAACTAACTTGATATGTTATAACATATCAAATGATAATTATTATCAAAAGAAAAGCAAGTGATTTTATGATATTTTTCCGTCTTAACTGAAACCAGAGAACACCTTGCTATGTACACCATTGAACCTGTTGGCTTTATTGAGTCTCCTTATAAAGAGAAGTTCGCTGTGCCAAGACAGCCTAGGTTAGTACCCACTTCTACCTCAAGAGTCAGGCTAGTTGAAGCAGCGAACAGCCTTGAGTCTGTTCGTGATATTGAACAATTTAGTCATGTGTGGTTGTTGTTTTTGTTCGATAAGAACCTTGAAGCAGGATGGAAACCAACCGTGAGGCCACCTCGCCTTGGCGGGAACGAACGTATTGGTGTATTCGCGTCTCGTGCCACATTCAGACCGAATGGAGTGGGTATGTCCGCGGTTGAGCTCAAAGGTGTATCTCAAGAAAAGGGACAAACTTGGTTGGACTTGGGCAGTGTTGATCTCGTTGACGGCACACCGATCATCGACATCAAACCTTATATCCCCTACTCGGATTCAATTCCCGATGCACTAGGAGGGTTTGCCGCCGATGAACCAGCAGTGCTCGACGTTAACTTCTCGCAGCAAGCCCAAAGTAAGCTGTCTGGTCACCCTCAGGCTCGCCATATCATTCAGGTGATCAAAGAAGTATTAGGCCAAGATCCTCGCCCTGCCTATAAGAAAGGTAAGCCTGACAACAAGGAATATGCGGTAAATTTGTTCGATCTTAACGTGAAATTCGTGGTTGAAACGCTTTTCATCAATGTAACTGACATTGAACGCTTTTGAGATCCCAAATAGGCTGATATTATATGCGGCTATATCAGATTTGCTGTGGTTACGAACGACAGCAAGTTTTCTTTTATCAATGATGAAACGGATACCATAGAATGCGTACCAGTAACTACCTTCTTTCTACTCTGAAAGAGACTCCAAACGACGCAGAAGTTATCAGCCACCAGCTGATGCTACGTGCAGGTATGATCCGTAAGCTAGCTTCAGGTTTATATACTTGGCTACCTACTGGTCTACGTGTACTGCGTAAAGTCGAAAATATCGTTCGCCAAGAGATCGATAATGCAGGTGCCGTTGAAATCTTGATGCCCGTAGTTCAACCGTTTGAGCTTTGGGAAGAGACTGGCCGTTCTGAAAAGATGGGTCCTGAGCTACTTCGTTTCACAGACCGTCATTCTCGTCCATTTGTTCTTAGCCCAACAGCAGAAGAAGTGGTAACGAGCCTAGTACGTAACGAGATCAGCTCTTACAAACAGCTTCCTCTAAACCTGTACCAAATCCAGACTAAATTCCGTGATGAACGCCGCCCTCGTTTTGGCGTAATGCGTGCTCGTGAATTCTCTATGATGGATGCGTACAGCTTTGATATCGATAAAGAAGGCTTAGAAAAGTCTTACCAAGCGATGCACGATGCTTACTGTAAAGCATTCGACCGCATGGGCCTTGAGTACCGTCCAGTATTGGCAGACTCTGGCGCAATCGGCGGCAGCGGCTCTCAAGAGTTCCACGTTCTTGCTGAAAGCGGCGAAGACCTAATCGCATTCTCTTCAGAATCGGATTACGCAGCGAACATCGAGAAAGCAGAAGCACTAGCTCCAACGACTGAAGCGGCAGCGCCAACTCAAGAGATGGAACTGGTTGATACGCCAAACGCAAAAACAATCGCAGAACTTGTAGAGCAACACGGTCTAGCAATCGAGAAGACCGTTAAGACTCTATTCGTTAAAGCTTCTGATGAAGTAAATGCAGACATCATCGCGCTAATCATCCGTGGCGACCACGAGCTTAACGAAGTGAAAGCAGAGAACCTTCCACAGGTTGCTACTCCACTAGAGATGGCTTCTGAAGAAGAAATCCGTGCACTTGTTGGTGCAGGTCCTGGTTCACTTGGCCCTGTTGGTCTAGAGCTACCATTCATCGTTGACCGCTCTGTTGCTGTAATGAGCGACTTCGGTGCTGGTGCAAACGTAGACGGTAAGCACTACTTCGGTATTAACTGGGGTCGTGACGTTGAGCTTGCTCAAGTTGAAGACCTACGTAACGTAGTTGAAGGCGACCTAAGCCCATGTGGTCAAGGTACCATCCAACTTAAGCGCGGTATCGAAGTTGGTCACATCTTCCAACTAGGTAATACTTACTCTAAAGCAATGAACTGTAACGTGCTTGGTCCTGATGGTAAGAGCGTAATCCTAGAAATGGGTTGTTACGGTATCGGTGTTTCACGTGTTGTTGCATCAGCTATCGAACAAAACCACGATAAGTTCGGTATCACTTGGCCAGACGCACTAGCACCATTCCAAGTTGCTATCGTACCAATGAACATGCACAAATCTGAGCGCGTTAAAGAAGCAGCTGAGAAGCTATACGCTGAATTAACGGCTATGGGAATCGAAGTACTATTCGATGACCGTAAAGAGCGCCCAGGTGTTATGTTTAAAGATATCGAGCTAGTGGGCATCCCTCACACTATCGTTATCGGTGATCGCAGCATGGACGAAGGTAACTTCGAATACAAAAACCGTCGTACTGGTGATAAAGAAGCAATCGCTATGGACACGGTTATCGAGCACCTTACGGCTCAACTGGCTTAGTAATCCGATTACTCGCTAGATAAACATTGAAAGGCTACCATTAGGTGGCCTTTTTTGTGCCTGTCGTTTCTCTTCAAACTCCCTTCTATTTATCACCAGAGTAAATAACGTAAGTTAATCCCCTGTTCATCTTTAAATCCGTATATTGGGTTCATCAACTCTTTAGGCACGATTACATTGGAGGTATCGATGGATATCAAAAGCTTACTTAACCAAGCACTTAAGTCAGATCTCGTTAAACAAGGTACTCAGAAGCTTTCCCAAGGCTCTTCAAGTTTAAGTGGCCTAACTCAAGGCGGCAGTGGTAAGAATATCAACAAAAGCACGCTCGGAGCCTTCGGGGCAGGTGCCGTGGGCGGCGGACTCTTAGGTGCGTTAATAGGCTCTAAGAAAACCAAGAAAATGGGTAAGAAAGCCGCTGGTATTGGTGGCGCAGCTGCACTGGGTGCCCTTGCTTATAAGGTCTACAACGATTACCAATCGAAACAAGGCCAAACACCGAATAACGAACAAGCTCAGTTTGATGAGACCGATTCAAACCATAGCGTACTGATTCTAAGATCGATGATTGCGGCGTCCAAAGCCGATGGTCATGTCGATGAAGAGGAGATGGCAAAGATCGAGCAAGCGGTCGAAAATATGGGCGCCGATTATCAACTGACTAAATTGGTCTCTGAAGAGCTGCACAAACCACTCGATCCAAGTGAAATTGCTCAATTAGCAACGTCACCTCAACAAGCGAGTGAGATCTACTTAGCCTCTTTGATTGTAGCGGATGAGCAGAACTTTATGGAGAAGGCTTACCTCAAAGAGTTAGCAAAGCAGCTCAACTTAGCTGATGAGGTCACTTATCAGCTTGAACAGCAGCTCTCTAGTTAAGCGGTAATTATCAGGCGAATCAGTAAATATCACGCTAAGTAACAAGTTAGCAAAGTGATACATTGAGCATCAACAGAATGAGATATTGAGCAAGAACAAACTAACTCTGAACTTAGTCAGATCCACTTTGTTTTTGCTTATCTCTATGTGTATATTGAGATCAGTTATCATTTGGTTAGGTATAAAAATGAAAGTATACGATTGTTGTGATTTGGTGCGTGAACTGTATTCTCAAATTGGCAGTGGCGACCAAGGCTATATCCCTAAAGCGATCACCTGCGCGGTAAAAACATTGAACGACCTTGCTGCAGATGAATCTCTTCCTAAAGAAGCAAGAGATCGCGCTGCATTTGCCGCAGCGAATCTACTGATCTCAGATTTCGAGGACTAATATGAACCTCGCTAACTTTGAAAAGATGGATCCTGTGATGTTGATGAGCATCGTTAACATGAAGCTGCGTGACGACTTCGGTGGTGATTTAGATCGAGTAGTCAACTTCTATGAAATCGACAAAGCTGCATTGACCGCAAAACTTGCGTCTGCCGGTTTTGAGTTTCTTCCTGAAGCAAAACAGTTTCGATAGTCATTTAGAACAAACTTAAATTTTAAAGACCAACCTCTGTGTTGGTCTTTTTGTTTCTAGAGCAGGCTAAACACGAATAAACGTATTAGAAATTATCTGGTTGCGCCTATACTTTTATATCCTAGAGTCAGCCAACACTCCTTGAATCAAAGCGTGTTGTTGTATAGGCTACTCCAAACAGCATATAAAACTCATCACCAAATTCGATGATATCGAAGGACTAACAATGAAAAGACTCGGACTTTTAGCCGTTATCGCAGCCGTATTTACCGCAGGTTGTGCTTCAAATACTCAACAAGACAACTTCCGTGAAGCCTCTTTTGAGCTGTGTAATACTGAAGTCGATATCTACTCTGTAAGCCATGATGAAAGAGTACGTATCGTCTGCTCTGACGGCTCTAAATTTGCCTTAAACAGTGAAGATACGCTAGAAATTATGCGCGATATCAACATCGACTATTGTGATGGCGAAGGCTTAGGTAAATTCAACGAAAGCCGTCACTACTACTCTTTCAAGTGTAAGTCAGGCACCCTACTTAGCATTAAAAAGTAGAAGCGACACAAGAAAGTGATAAAGCAGTAAAGGGTTGATGTGAAAGCATTAGCCCTTTTTAGTACCTGCCTTTCTGTATTCTCAGACAACCTAACTCTCATACCTACAGATACAAAAAAGGCCCCAAAAGGGACCTTTAAATCAATTTCAAAGTAGTCGTTTGAAATTCTAGGAGAGCACGCGGAGTTTACGAATGTAAATGAGCACCTTTGACACCGAAATTAAGCTATTTGAGCCAGAAAAATTATGCGTAAACAGGTAGACGCTTACAAATTTCTAGAACTTTCGCTTTAGTTGCTTCGATAACAGACTCATCACCCATGTTATCTAGGATGTCACACATCCAACCTGCTAGCTCTTTCGCGTCTGCTTCTGAGAAACCGCGACGAGTGATAGAAGGAGAACCGATACGGATACCAGAAGTAACGAATGGGCTACGTGGATCGTTTGGAACTGAGTTCTTGTTAACTGTGATGTTAGCTGAACCTAGTGCTGCATCAGCCTCTTTACCTGTGATGTCTTTGTCGATTAGGTCAACTAGGAACAGGTGGTTCTCTGTAGAACCTGAAACGATGTTGTAACCGCGTGCTAGGAATTCAGCAACCATTGCTTTTGCGTTAGCAACAACGCGAGCTTGGTATTCTTTGAACTCTGGTTCTAGAGCTTCTTTGAACGCTACTGCTTTACCAGCGATAACGTGCATTAGAGGACCGCCTTGGCCGCCTGGGAATACTGCTGAGTTTAGCTTCTTGTAAAGATCTTCACCTTCGTTAGAAAGGATAAGACCACCACGAGGACCAGCAAGCGTTTTGTGCGTTGTTGTTGTAACAACGTGAGCGTGTGGAACTGGGTTCGGGTAAACGCCTGCAGCGATTAGACCCGCAACGTGAGCCATATCTACGAAGAAGTAAGCACCTACTTTGTCAGCGATTTCACGCATGCGCGCCCAATCACAAATTTGAGAGTAAGCAGAGAAACCACCGATGATCATCTTAGGTTTGTGCTCGATAGCTAGCGCTTCCATCTCTTCGTAATCGATTTGACCTGCTTCATCGATACCGTAAGGGATGATGTTGTAAAGCTTACCAGAGAAGTTTACTGGAGAACCGTGAGTTAGGTGACCACCGTGCGCTAGGCTCATACCTAGAACAGTATCGCCAGCATTCAGTAGTGCCATGTATACAGCGTTGTTTGCTTGAGAACCTGAGTGAGGTTGTACGTTCGCGTATTGAGCGCCAAACAGTTCACATGCACGTTCGATTGCTAGAGTTTCAACTTTATCTACGAACTCACAACCACCGTAGTAACGCTTACCAGGGTAGCCTTCAGCGTATTTGTTTGTAAGTTGAGAACCTTGAGCTTCCATTACACGTGGGCTTGTGTAGTTTTCTGAAGCGATAAGTTCGATGTGCTCTTCCTGACGAAGAGTTTCTTCTTGGATAGCTGCGAATAGGTCCGCATCGTAATCAGCAATGTTCATGTCACGCTTAAGCATCTGTATCTCCTGACTCAGATTGTACTGAAAGTTTCAAAAAAACCACACAACGACCGAAAGCAAACGTTTCCGTCACCGTTTTGATGTGACGCATTCTACATAATTTGATCTAGGTCATAAAGAGCTAATTGCAATTTTATCATGCAGTTTTTTCATAATCACAAATAAGATTCATCATGGTTATTGAGCTTATCCAACCAAAGATGACGCTTACTGTCAATTTTACGCTTTACACCCTGTAAAACGCAGATTACATAGGTTTACCTTAATTTTGCACCTCAAGCTACCGAAAGCTAAGGTTTTTCTCTACTATGCACGCCTTTATTGGTTAGGTAATTATAAAAACGATGGAAAAACACTCACGTAAAGAAGATTGGGTAGCCATTCTTACTGGCACGTTTTTAGTGGCGTTAGGCGTCTTCTTTTTACAGTCAGCAAATCTGCTTACCGGTGGTACTACTGGCTTGGCTCTGCTTTTGAGTCAATTCTTACCTGTAACCTTTGGTATTTTGTACTTTGTTGCCAACTGTCCATTCTATTTATTAGCTTGGAAACGATTTGGTCGTAGCTTTGCCATTAGCAGTGCAATTGCTGGTGCGTTAGTCTCGGTGTTTGCCGATCATTTATACCTAGTTATCTCACTAGAAGTTCATAACGAAATCTACTGTGCTGTTGCTGGTGGCTTACTAATGGGCTTAGGTATGCTAATCCTATTCCGTCATCGCTCAAGCTTGGGTGGCTTCAACGTACTGTGTTTGTTTATCCAAGACCGCTACGGTATATCAGTAGGAAAAACTCAGATGTGCATTGATGCTTGTATTCTGTTTGCATCGTTCTTCTTTGTATCACCTTGGGTGATTGCCGTATCTGTATTAGGCACCGCAGTATTGAACATCGTATTGGCAATGAACCACAAACCAACTCGCTACTCGGTGAATTACGCGTCTTAGCGTTCATTACCTGCTCTGTCGTTACTGGCACTCGATACGCAAGTTTTTCGCAAGCAAACTCGAGGCACGATTAATCCATACATCAGTAAAACAAAAAGGCTTTGGGAAGCACTCCAAAGCCTTTGTAGAGGCCTAATTCTTAAGGGGAATAGAACTAAGCTTATAGAAATAGAAACAAGGTTAATCTTCAATCAAGAGAATACGAGTCTCGTAAGGTCGCAAAACTTGATGATGAGACGCCACTAAACTCTCGCTCACTTGATAATTAGACAACAAGCTCTTAGCCTTCGCCATCTCAAAACGTTCAGGTAAAACGCATTCAGCCTCTTCACCATAATAGTTATTAATGCACAGTAGAGTTTGCCCTTCACTCTCACGAACATACGCAAAAATGGATGGGTGCTCAGGCAGAAGGTCTTGATAGCGACCATGAGTAATCACCGGTACTTGTTTACGTAACTCAATCAAAGTCTTATAGAAGTAAAATACAGAATCTTTATCTTCCAACGCTTGCTCGGCGTTGATTTCAGTGTAGTTATTCGCCACATCAAGCCATGGTTGAGCTTGTGAGAATCCGGCGTAAGGCTCACTGCTCCATTGCATTGGTGTACGAGAGTTATCACGAGATTTCTGCGCCAAGATCGCCATCATATCTTCATGAGCTACACCATCACGGTTAACCATGATGTCGTACATATTGGTGCTCTCTACATCACGATATTGGCTGATGTCGATATAACCTGGGTTGGTCATACCAATCTCTTCACCTTGATAGATATAAGGTGTACCTTGCATCATGTGCACAGAAGCAGCCAACATTTTAGCCGACTCAACACGATATTGTTGATCGTTGCCCAAGCGGCTCACGACTCTTGGTTGGTCGTGGTTACACCAGAATAGTGCACCCCAACCTTTTCCGTTCAAGCCAGTTTGCCAGTGGTTAAAGATTGACTTGAGCTGTAAGAAATCGAACGGCGCATTGGTCCACTTCTCACCATTGGTGTAATCGACCTTGAGGTGGTGGAAGTTAAACACCATTGATAGCTCACTGTTATCAATGTTTGAGTATTTCTGACAGTGTTCCAACGTAGTTGAAGACATCTCACCAACCGTCACGCTACCGTATTTCTGGAATACTGCTTCGCTGATCTCTTTCAGGTATTCGTGCACTCGTGGGCCGTCGGTATAGAAACGGCGACCATCACCGATATCATCATTAGGGAAATCTTGCTGCTTTGAAATCAGGTTGATTACATCTAAACGGAAACCATCGACACCCTTCTCAGCCCAGAAGCTAATAACATCTTTCACTTCTTCACGTACAACCGGGTTCTCCCAGTTAAGGTCGGCCTGTTCTTTGGCGAATAAGTGTAGGAAGTATTGTCCAGTCGCTTCATCTAATTCCCATGCATTACCACCGAACTTAGACTGCCAGTTCGTTGGTGCTTGGCCACCTACTGGATCTTTCCAGATGTAATAATCGCGGTACGGACTGTTTTTGTCGCCCAAAGCAGATTGAAACCACGCATGCTCGGTTGAAGTATGGTTGACCACGATATCCATCACGATGCGAATACCACGTTGGTGCGCTTCAGACAATAATAAGTCGAAGTCTTCCATGGTGCCGAATTGAGGGTTAATCGCGTAGTAGTCGGAGATATCGTAACCATTGTCGATCATGGGTGACGCGTAGACTGGGGTTAACCAAATCGCATCGATGCTCAAATGTTTAAGGTAATCCAGTTTCGAAATGATCCCTTTGATATCGCCAGTACCTTTACTGCCACTGTCACAAAAGCTCTTTGGGTAGATTTGATAGATGGTTGCGGTTTTCCACCAGCTTTCATCATGTTCAGTCATCGCCATCTCTAACACTCACTTACCAGAAAATATAAAATAAAAATCACCATGCTTACATGGTCGAATAGCCGTTATAACTAAGAGAAAAAGCTATAACTAAGAGAAAAGCGATGACTCACTTGAGTCATCGCTTAGTAAATGCATTACGCGTTGGCGGTTTCTAGCTCGCCTTTCATCTGTGCTCGTTTATAGAAGAACAATGTCAGCGTTATCGGCAATACAACCGCTACCAGCATCGCGACTAAGTAAATCGACCAATATTGAGGTTGAATCGATAAGATACCCGGCAAGCCACCAACACCGATACCATTCGCCATCACACCTGCGCTGCCACAGATTGCAGCCGCTGCGGCACTGCCGATCATTGCGCTCAGCATTGGGAATTTGTATTTAAGGTTGATGCCGTACATCGCTGGTTCCGTCACACCTAAGTACGCAGAGATTGCCGCAGGTACCGAGATGTCTCGTTCGCCTTCGCGCTTACTCAAAATAATGATGCCGACAACCGCTGAAGCTTGTGCAATGTTTGATAGCGCAATCAAAGGCCAGATTGGTGTGCCACCTAAGTCTTGCATCAGTTGTAGATCCACAGCGTTGGTTGTGTGGTGAATACCTGTAATAACCAAAGGTGCATATAGGAAGCCAAAGACCACTGAACCAAGAACCGCGAAGTCACCTGTCATTGCCACTTTGGCAGCGAATGCCACACCATCACCCAACATACGACCGAATGGACCAATAAAGGCGTGGGCCAGAATCACAGACAAGATGATCGAGACAAATGGCACGACAACTAGGTACAGATAAGAAGGTACAATGCGCTTAAGGTTGGTCTCAATGAAGGCCAAAGCCACCCCCGCTAACATTGCAGGGATCACCTGAGCTTGATAACCGACTTTCTCAATCACGAACAAACCAAAGTCCCACACCTCAGGTACCGATTTACCTATCATGTAAGCGTTCATCAATTGTGGGGAAACCAAGGTCACACCGAGCGTGATACCCAAAATAGGGGTTCCGCCGAGTTTCTTAACCGTCGCCCAACACACACCAACCGGTAGGAAGAAGAAGATCGCTTCGCCAATCAACCACAAGAAAGAATGAACGGTAGCCCAGAATTGGCTTATCTCAACCAAGGTTTTGCCGTCGAACATGCGAATGTCGCCAATCACATTACGAAAACCAAGAATCAAACCACCCGTAATAATGGCAGGTAGCAGTGGTACGAAAATTTCGGCTAAATGGGAGATACCACGCTCAAGGAAGTTCATGTTCTGGCGAGCCGCCAGTTTCGCCTCATCTTTTGATGATGCATCTTTACCGGTTTGCTCAATCAGAAGTGCGTACACCTCATCAACCTCGGTGCCAATAACCACTTGGAATTGACCTGCGTTAGTAAAGCAGCCTTTTACCAGCTTAAGCTTCTCCAATTCTGCTTTGTTCGCTTGTTCCGTATCATTCAATACAAAACGCAGTCGGGTCAGACAATGGCTGACACTCGCAATATTCTCTTTGCCACCGACTAACTCGATAAGACGCGCAACGTCTTGCTTCGCTATCTTACTCATACTACCCCACCCTGGTTTCATTCAATTACTCACCTAAACCATGCAGCGATAGCCACTCGGATTTAGATCAATGGGAACATTCCCAATTGCCGTCATTATAATGCCCACATGAATGATAAATTAAAATGGGAACAGTCCCATTAATTGAAAGAGATCACACTCTAATTTTAATCTAAGCGGTTCAATTTCGCTTGATTGAGTGGATTATAGAATAGGTGATTGAGTGTGATGAGAGATCTCTGCATTACCTAAAAGCTGAGAGATCAATAAATTAGCGGCCAACTTACCCGCAGATTGATACCCAGGATCAATACTAAATACTCGCGGGAACAAGAAAGAGAGAAGATCATTGCCACCAACACCGGTCACCACCACATCTTCACGTTGTAGTTCTTGCAGACGTTTGATTACACCAAGAGCCAATGTGTCACTGGCACAAACAAGTGCTTGAGTTGTAGGAGTCAGTACCTCATCCACCAGCTGATAAGCACTTTCATGATGAAGTTGACCAGTACGATAGTTGGCAATCACTCCAGCGCTTTCACACCAATCTAGATAGGCCTTAAGACGCAGTTCACCGGTTGATTTGTCGCTAGGATCAACGCCAATGAAACCAACCTCAGAGATTTCCTGCTCTGCTAGATGCGTTAACGCACTATTGATCACCTGTTGGTTATCATAGTTAATCGACGTCACGTTCTCGGTATCCAGAGCAATCACCACCGCTTTGTGTTCCCAAGCTTCAATGGCAGGAATATCACAGTCAGTAAAGCCAAACACAATGATGCCATCTACATTGCGACGCTTGAGAACCTGCAGATGCTCATTGGCTTTTTCTCTATCAAGCTGACTTTCCATGATCACGACATCGTAATCCGCTCGATACAATTCGGCCAGCATCGTACTTACCGCTTTGTTTTCAGAGGGGGAATCCAGACGAGAGATGATGACACCGATGACTTTTTGACTGCCACCACGCATCGACTGCGCAGACTTCGAAGGCGTGTACCCAGATTCTTGAATGACTCTTTCCACCCTTTCACGGGTTTCAGGTTTTACTTTGGGATCATTGGTCAGAACACGAGATACGGTAGACTTACCAACACCGGACAGCTTAGCAATATCGAGAATAGTGAGTTTTTTGCTCATAAAAAGTCTGACGTTAAAGGGAAGAGAAAGAAAAAGTGAGGGAGAACTCCCTCACTTAACTGTTTGTAAATCCTAGTAGATAACTATGACCTACTTTCGGCAGTTTTTATAGATAACACGACCAAGTTCTAGACGTGCATTGTCACCTTTAGTTCGTAAAGTTACGCTGTTAATCAGTTCAGAGGTTCCATCATCTAAGATGTACTTCGTTCCTGAGCCTGCCGCTATTTGAGTGAGGCGATATTCATTCTCGGGTAAACGTAATACCGCTTTTTCATCACCAAGGTAAGCGACCTTAAATGAAGCGTCAGACTCACATTGATAAATCACGAATTGATCGTCCGATACTGCGCTCTCAGTCTCAGGAGCTGCTGATTTAGAGCATCCGTATAACGCTACAGTACATAGAGATGCTATCAACAATGCTTTCATACTGCGTTCCTCATCTTTATATAGTGAATAACACTTATATCTAAGTGAAAGAGACTTAGTGTCTTAACCTTTTAAGAATGCTGGTACATCTTTAATACTGTCAAGCACGACACTTGCAAGCGCTTCACCTTTTTCAGTGATTGGCTTACCGGTTCTTACCAGTACTTTAGTGCCAACACCCGCCGCTTCTGCAGCCATCATGTCTTCAGCTTTATCGCCGATCATGACCGAGTTAGCCATATCAATCTTCAGAAAGTCACGCGCAGAAATGAACATGCCTGGCTTTGGTTTACGACATTCACAATCTTGTTTGTAGTCACCAACACCGTGCTCAGCGTGGTGCGGGCAGTAATAAATACCATCTAGCTCAACGCCGTTATCAACAAAGTTCCAATCCATCCACTGCGTTAGAGAAAGAAAACGGTCTTCACTAAACATGCCGCGAGCAATACCAGATTGGTTGGTCACTAACACCAATAAATAACCCATATCTTTAAACGCTTTCGCCGCTTCAAACACACCATCGATGTATTCAAAGTCATGTTCATCATGTACGTAGCCGTGATCAACGTTAATCACACCATCACGATCTAAAAAAACAGCAGGTTTAGACAAAATTCAGTTCTCTATCAACTCTCTATTAATCATTAATTATTACACGCTTTATTTGCTTCATCACTATCTATTTAGTTTTGCGTTCGTTAACGATTTGTTTCTAGTTTAACTTCGCAACTCGCGTTTAGCCGTCTAGACGTAAAAATATCTATTGACTTAGATCATAGAACACCATAGCATCATCTGTAAATCGAGTGAGTCATCAATATATTATTCTGTTCTACCTGCACGGGTTTCTCTATGATTAAAGTGAATCAAGTCAATAAGGTTTTTTATCAAGGCACTAAAGAAATCAATGCCTTAATTGATATCAACCTCCACATTCCTCAAGGTCAAATCTTTGGAGTCATCGGCTCTTCAGGTGCAGGCAAAAGTACCCTTATCCGTTGTGTAAACATGTTGGAAGCTCCAACGTCAGGTGAAGTGATTGTTGACGGTATCGACCTGACAAAACTCAGCAAATCAGAACTTAGCGAAGCACGCCGTAACATCGGCATGATATTCCAACACTTCAATCTGCTGTCTTCTCGTACTGTATTTAACAATGTAGCACTACCTTTAGAGCTTGCTGGTAAAGATAAAGCTGCGATTGAAGCGAAAGTGAGTGAACTACTTGAGCTTGTAGGCCTATCGGATAAGCGTGATACCTACCCTGCGAACTTAAGTGGTGGTCAAAAGCAGCGTGTCGCGATTGCTCGTGCGCTAGCTTCAGACCCGAAAGTACTACTGTGTGATGAAGCGACCAGTGCTCTGGATCCAGCAACGACTCAATCTATTCTTGAGCTGCTACGTGAAATCAACCGCAAGCTACACATCACGATCCTACTTATTACGCACGAGATGGACGTAGTTAAGAGCATTTGTCACGAAGTCGCGATCATTGGTGGTGGCGAGCTAGTAGAGAAAGGCACAGTTGGCGACATATTCGCACACCCTAAGACAGAGCTAGCACATCAGTTTATTCGCTCAACGCTAGACCTATCTATCCCTGAAGATTATCAAGCGCGTTTGCAAGAGACTCGTGTTAACAGTAGCTACCCATTAGTACGTCTTGAGTTTACTGGTGCAACGGTTGATGCTCCGCTGATGACGCAAATTGCTCGTAAATTCAATATCGATGTCAGCATCTTAAGCTCTGACCTCGATTACGCCGGCGGCGTGAAGTTCGGCATGATGGTCGCTGAGCTGTTCGGTAACGAAGCCGATGATAATGCTGCTATCCAATTCCTACGCGACAACAATGTAAAAGTAGAGGTGCTTGGTTATGTCCTTTAGTTTCAAAGAGATTGCTGACTGGTTCAGCCTTAACGGCAACCTTCTATTGGAAGCAACAGGCGAGACACTTTACATGGTTGCTGTTGCTGGCATCGTTGGTTTCGCTGTCGGTATCCCATTAGGCATGATTCTACACACGACTAAAAAAGGTGGCCTGTTAGAGAACACCAAGCTAAACAAAATTCTTGGTGCGGTTGTGAACGTGGGCCGTTCTGTGCCTTTCTTAGTACTGATGGTAGCGATCATCCCTCTCACCAAGATGCTGATTGGTACCTTCATCGGTACAACCGCAGCGATTGTTCCGCTGACGATTGGTGCTATCCCATTCGTAGCTCGACTTATCGAGAGTGCACTACTTGAAGTACCAACAGGTCTAGTGGAAGCAGCTCAGTCAATGGGCGCAACACCAACACAAATCATCAATAAGGTTCTGCTTCCTGAAGCACTGCCTACTATCATCAACTCAGTGACGATTACGCTAGTGACTCTTGTGAGTTACTCGGCAATGGCCGGAACTGTGGGTGGTGGTGGCCTAGGTGATGTCGCGATTCGTTACGGATTTCACCGCTACGATGTGACCATTATGGCAGTGACAGTCGTCATGTTGATTGTGCTAGTACAAATTATTCAATCAATCGGTGATTCATTAGTTCGCCGCGTTGACCACAGATAACGACTTACAGACCAAAATCAAAGTCGTATGAACCAAATTAAATAGATTTATTAAAAGGAGATTATTATGAAATTTAACCTTAAAGGTTTACTTACTATTGCAGCAGCAGCTTCAGCGCTAGTACTAGCAGGTTGTGGTGATAAAGAAGTCGATACTTCTAAGATCAAAGTTGGCGTAATGGCAGGTGCAGAAGCACAAGTTGCTGAAGTAGCAGCTAAAGTCGCGAAAGAGCAATACGGCCTGGATGTTGAACTGGTCACTTTTACGGATTATGTAACACCTAACGCAGCGCTAGATGATGGTTCTATCGACATCAATGCATTCCAACACACGCCGTACCTAGATCAGCAAGTTGCTGACCGTGGTTACAAGCTAACGGTTGCAGGTAACACTTTTGTTTACCCTATTGCAGGTTACTCTAAAGAAGTTAAATCGGTAGACGAAATCCAAGATGGTGCTCGTATCGCTGTACCAAACGATCCAACAAACCTAGGTCGTTCTCTACTGCTTCTTGAGCAGCAAGGTTTACTTGAACTTCGTGAAGGTGCAGGTCTTCTAGCTACCGTTCGTGACATCGTTAGTAACCCTAAGAACCTAACGATTGTTGAACTAGACGCAGCTCAACTGCCACGTTCTCTTGATGATGTAACTTTATCTATCATCAACACTACTTACGCGAGCTCTATCAACCTGACTCCACAAAAAGACGGCGTATTCGTTGAAGACAAAGATTCTCCATACGTGAACCTAATCGTTTCTCGTGAAGACAACCTAAATGCAGAAAACGTACAAAACTTCGTTAAAGCATATCAAACTGAAGAAGTGTACAACGCAGCTTCTGACATCTTCCAAGGTGGCGTAGTTAAAGGTTGGTAATCAGCTTAAATAGACACTTATAGATACCGAAAGGGGCTGACTCAATGTCAGCCCCTTTTTTAATGATGAAAGTTTGCTAGAAAGTAAAGCTTCTCAGGGTGAATCAAACGAAGTCGATTACTTGAGGTGATCCCAAGAAATGTTGGATACCAGACGGCAATCATCACACTTGAAATAGAAAATATCGTGGATTGGCGCATCTAACAGCCATTCACCACCACATTGTGGGCATTTGCGCTCTTTTTCATCTTTCAGGCTGATCCCACCGACACGATATAAGTAGTAGTAAGTTGGAATCTTAGTCAGAAATTCAATGCGCCCTCTTAGACCCCAACCGCGTTTAAACAACACACTCTTAGTATCACTGATCTCGGTTAGCGTTGCATGTTCAGCACGGCAACCACCCCCCATTTGCACTTCATCACAGGCTTGCCATTCGGTCTGCCATTTCAGTACGGCTTTATGATCGCCATTAAATGTCGGCGGGTTACGATATAGTGGAATAGGCAACAAGCTGTCGCCACTGCGCAGCGGTGAACAGGTATGCACGAACGTCGTGTACAACACTTGCCAGCTCGGCGCTTCATCTTCGGCTACTTCTTCGGAGTTAAGATCTCGGCCAAGCAGACGCATCTTAGGCGCTAATAAACTCGCCGCAGATAAGCGCTCGAAACAGACTTTGACGAAGTCTGAATGATTACGTGGGTGTAAGCTATCTTGCTCCGGACACACAACGCGAACATAGAATTCACCGTCACCCATCACGATTGGAAACTCACGACCTAACACTTGTCCGTTATAACGAAGAGCATCCATTAAGCCATTAACCGCCTTATCGACAGCGCTTACCGTTGTGTTATCAAAACACTCAAATTGAAGTTCTAGTACGTACATCTATTTATACCGCTGGTTGTAGCTTTTCTAAAAATTCTGCCAATGTCTCGGCTAGTACATCACGATTTTTGGTGCCTAAGCGCTCTAGGATTACGTTACCCGTTAGGTTACAGATAGAGATAACATCCAGTTCAGCATCAGTCGCGGCAATGAAAACCGTTGGTTTTAGCTTCAAACGACGCTGAGTCACTAGGTGACCTAAGATGTTTTCTTGTAGGCATTCGAAATCGTCATCACTCCAAATCTGTAACAAAGTCAGTTCGTTACCATCAAAAGTCGCGTTCATATCCGCACTAAATTGTGCGCCGTAGAAAGTCTTAACGTCTTCATGCAGAGTCAACTCAATACCCGTTTCAACATTGGTGAAATCTGCGAATTGCTCACGTGGATAGTGTTTCCACAACACGGCATCACCACTCTTTTCTTCTACGCATGGCGATACAATGTCCACCAACTCCTCATTACGAGGTAAGCTTTGGTGTTGCTGCTGCCACGCGTCAACGTATCGCTGACTGAAAGAAAGTAGTGCGTCTTGAGCGCGTTGAGTCATGAAAATCTCCTAAACACAAAATAATAAATAGAATCCGAGCCCTTTCCGTGCCGATTAAGCGATGACTTAATGACAGGATAATGGGGATTCAGTAAAATCGACCCCATTCTAATCGAATTTGAAACGAAAGTATGAGCAAATATTCTGACGCAAAAGAGCTAGCGGGTTTAACCCTAGGCCAAAAAACTGAGTACTCTAACCAATACGATGCAAGTTTATTGCAACCAGTACCTCGTAGCCTTAATCGTAATGATCTTGCGCTAAACGGAGAGTTACCTTTTGTTGGTCATGATATTTGGACGATGTACGAGCTTTCGTGGCTAAACACCAATGGCTTACCACAAGTGGCTGTTGGTGAAGTGTTCATTCCGGCAACTAGCCAAAATTTGATTGAGTCAAAATCTTTCAAGCTGTACCTAAACAGCTACAACCAAACTCAGTTTGAAAACTGGGATCAAGTCACTGAGCGTCTAACTCAAGATTTGTCAGCATGTGCAGGCGAATCTGTGATTGTGAATGTAAATTCAGTAACCGATTACACCAACCAACCTATCGTGACGATGGAAGGTGACTGTATCGACAATCAAGACATCCAAATCACGAGCTATGATTTTGAAGCGTCACTGCTTGAAGGGGCTGCTGGCGAGCAAGAAGTAGAAGAAACTCTACATAGTCACTTATTGAAGTCAAACTGCTTAATTACCAATCAACCGGATTGGGGCAGCGTAGAGATCGCATATTCCGGAAAGCAAATTGACCGTGAAGCTCTGCTACGCTATTTAGTTTCTTTCCGCGAGCATAACGAATTCCACGAACAATGTGTTGAGCGTATCTTCACTGACATCATGAAATACTGTGCACCATCGAAGCTAACCGTATTTGCACGTTACACGCGTCGTGGCGGTCTGGATATCAATCCATACCGTTCAACTGAGCAAGATAGACCAAGCCACAATAAGCGTATGGCTCGCCAATAATCGGCGTGAACCGCCCAAACTTATTTGAACCTACAAAATCTTTAAAGGGACATTGAAATGCGTTGGTTATACGTTGTTAGTCTATTCATTTTAAGCTTAAGCACATCGGTTAATGCGTCGGTCTATTCGTCGGCGCTCCTCAATGAAGCCAATAACTTGGTTGAGATAGAACCGAGCCAAGCAAAACGAATGGCCAACAGCTACCTAACGCTACGTATCCTTTCAGATCAACGCGAGAAGAGCCCGTCAGCTATTTCTCGTGAAGAGGCCGACTCTTCGATTAGAACCCCGAACAGCAGTATCGATGCGTATAAGATCTTAGCGAAAGCAGAGTTTAATCTAGGCAACATTCGTATTGCGATTCAGCACATCGACAAAGCCTCTGAGCTAGCAAAAACCTATAAGCTTGAGTATCTAAAGTTAGATCTGGAAATACTTAAAGTTAGGTTACTTTGGCTTACGGACAGAAAATCTGCCCAAGCAGAATCAGAGCTAAAAAAAATAGAAACAAGCTTAGAGTCGGTTAATAAGACCTTACGCCTGACGGAAGGGATTACCTATCGCTTAATCATGTTGAAAGCCGACATTTCCTCTTATAACAACAACGTAGGGGAAGCAGAAAAACTCTATCAAGAAGCAAAAACTTACCTAGAACAGCGTCACTCGGAAAAAGTCGTCATTGATTATCACATCACCGTCGGCGAGTTTTATCTTACCCATAAAGAGTACAACCATGCACTATCTGAGTTATTGTACGGCTACTGGAAATCAGTAGAAGGTAACCTGAGTTCGCGCTTGGCTAAAGTAAACCGCCTACTTGCACAGCTTTTCTTTGAACGTCAAGTATTAGATAAAGCTCTAGAGCACCTGTCTCAAGCTGCTGACTTTTATGATAATTTTGAAAGCTCTCCCATATTAGCGCAAGTACTAAAAAAGATGGGTGATGTGTACTTCAATCAAGGCAAATATAACCTTGCCCTCGTGCACTTTTTCAATGTCCTTGATCATGAGAGTACAGACCGAGACATCTACCAAGTCATTGACATTCGTCTAAGTTTATCTGCGACTTACTTACGACTTTATAACTACCCTCTAGCCGAGCAATACCTAGCACGAGCTCTTGAACTGCTGGAGTATTCCGACATTCCTAAATTGGAAGGCCGCGCTGCACTCTTATCCGCAGGTTTGGCATACCACCTACAAGAAAGCGAAGATGTAATTAAGCATGCGACACGTGCGCTCAAGATTTCGCGTCAGGTAGAAAACATGCGCCTGTCGCAACACTCCTACCACTTGCTCTCTTTAGGTTATGAGCAAGCAGGGCGTCCACAACAAGCGCTAGCAAATCTCAAACAATACAATATCCTTGTCTCTTTGGAACAACAAAAACTCAACCGTGTTGGTGAAGACGCATTCCGCCAACAAAAAGAGTTTGCCGAGCAAACGCTCCACTATGCAGGTCAAGAACAAGAATTAGAGAAATACAAACTTGAGCACCATAAGTTCCAGAAAATATCGTTCGCCTTATTTTTGTTCAGCATTGTCTTGTTCTTCTTTGTGCTACGCCGAGGCTACATCATTCAAACCTTAGTCACGGAAATGGATTCACTGCGTACCGACCTATTCACACACTCACGCTCAAAGCTTCCAAATCTAAGAATGCTGAACGCAAAGCTATCAAATTCACTAGAACAAACCAGCCAAAACTTCGAACAATGGCAACTTGGTGAGCTGATTCATGAACCACTCAACGACCGTTTACGCTTTGTGATGATTGATTTGCCGTTCCTACGCAATATGTACACTCAGAACGGTTATAAAGCAGGTTTAGAACTCGAAGATGCTTTCGGCGAGTTCCTTAAATCTAAGCTCGAAGGTCCTGCGCGCGTCTACCACTTCTCGGATGCGAACTTGCTTTATATCGAACCAAATGCTGACCGCGATTCATCGCCTGAGGCTATGTTCAGAAAGATTCAATCTTGGATTAATCACTTCGAACCAGAGCGAAACATTAATCGAACCGTCCGCATGGGCATCGCTGACTACCCGTTCTTGCCACGCGCTTATACCGCGATTAACGACCAAGAACTCCTCGATGTACTATTAATGTCGACCAACCTGGCACGTGAAATCAGCCTCAAAGAACGCAGTAGCCAATGGGTTTACCTTAAAGCCATCGACAATGCCCCCGCAGCGAGCCTTGCAACGGGTAACATAAGAGATGCTTGTAAACATGCGATTAATCAAGGGTTAATAAAGATACAATCCTCACACCAGAATGAGGACAATATCAAAAAAATGCTAAAAGATGACTGATTTGCGAGCGGTTAAACGTCGTAGGTCGTGACCTTATTTTTAGTTTTGTTATTATCAAGGTCACGGAATTTCATCTATACGATCGAGTACGATCTACGCGGCGCTAATTAATACATCTATGGGCATTCTTGAAAAAGACATTCAGGCGCAACTCCACCAGCTGAAATATCAGTTGGATCAAGTCCGCTTGACGCAAAGAGATACCTCGTTCAAATTTATTCGAGAACAAAAAGTTCTCAAGCGTATCGTTACGTCTTTAAGTGATGCATGTGTTGGCAGCAACACTCATTTAGATGAAAATCTCATTGCCCTTAGGGAAGAGATCGAAAAGCAAAAAGACATTAGCTCAATGATCCCCAAGTTGGCAGTATTAGAAAGGATGCTCAAGCAAAAAACGTTGGCTATGGATAAACAGAACGGATATCTGGATGATAGTATTAAGCACAGTGGGGAAACGCTGCAGCGTATAACTGGCCTTCCGGCACAGCTAAAGCGCGATCTAAGAAACTTACTTAGCTTCTCCGAGTGTCATGGCAGTCAAAAAGTCGACCATGCGATGAAGCTTCTCAGTATTTATGAGCGTGCCATTAAGATTATGGCAAACAACTCACGCACTCATTTTGCCGACGTAGATCAATCAACTGAACAAGAACTCCTTTCCGAACTATCAAACGAATTACAACACCTGATCACTGAACTCGACTTCGAGGGTGAATCGGGGGATCTACTGACCGATATTAGAGCGAAGCTACTACTTGGTGTTTCAACACAAAACCTACTTGAGCTAGCACTTCAAATCCTCAAACTGGTGATTGATGGCACGAGCCTAGAGCGTAAGCAGTCTGAACAATTTATCGAACAACTCAATTCCTCGCTCGCTTCTAGTATCAAAACAGCAGATCAAAACGCCGACCAGAGCCAAAGCTATTTTGAACATCGCCAAGGTCTTAATTCTGAGTTGAATGAACTTGTTACTAAGAGCCAAAGCTCTGTTGATAAAGCAACGGATATTGATAACTTAAAACTTTCGATAAACCCGCTGCTCAGTGAAATTGCCTCTCTTTCAGAAAGACTGAATCATGCAGAACAGAAAGAACAAGCTCTAATAGAAAGAATGAGCTACGGAAAAAACCAATTAGATTCGCTCTATGAAGTCACCCAAGATTACCGCAAGCGTCTAGAAGATCAGGCTCAGCGTATGCTGCTTGACCCTCTGACTAAGATCTACAACCGTACCGCCTTCACCGATCGTTTAGAGTTAGAATATCGTCGCTGGATTCGCGCACAACACTCACTAAGAGTCGTGCTGCTAGATATCGATAACTTCAAAGCAATTAACGATAGCTTTGGCTATACCGCTGGTGACAAAGCACTCAAGATCATCGCAAGAGCGATCACCAAAGAAATTGGTACTACCGATACTGTCGCTCGCTTTTCTGGTGAAGAGTTCATCTTACTACTTCCCGAGCAAAGCGATGAATATTGCCATCAAGTGACTCAAAGCATCCAGAATCAAGTCAGCCGCTTACCTTTCAAATTCCGTGACCAACAAATCACAATTACCTTGTGCGCGGCAAGTACTCCGTTTAAAGAGTCAGACACACCTGAAGAAGTATTAGAGCGACTCAATAAAACACTAAACAAAGCCAAACAGCGCGGTAACAACCAACTTGTTTGGGACTAAGACAGCCCTAGATTTAATTTATTTCATTTTTTCAAATACTTATCACATACCATATCCCTCAATGTTTGCTAAGCTAATGATTAACATTCGCTTAACAAGCATTCTTGGCAAGCAATGCTGTATTTAAAAGAGCAACGCTGTAGTAATCGTTTCGTCTGGTTAATTCTCTCGCCTTTAACCAAACACTTTCAACGTTAGCTTCTCATCTCGAACTAAAGGGCCACTTCCAACCTCCCCTAGTTCTTTTCAACAAGGAGGCACTATGATCACTCATATCAGCCCTGCCGGTAGCATGGATTTACTCTCTCAACTTGAAGTTGAGCGTCTTAAGAAAACCGCATCTAGTGATCTGTACCAGCTTTATCGTAACTGTACGTTAGCGGTACTCAACTCGGGTAGCCACACCGACAACTCCAAAGAGCTGCTCGATAAATATCAATCGTTTGATGTTGAGGTGGTCCGTCGTGAGCGCGGGATCAAACTCGAACTGAGCAACCCTCCAGAACATGCCTTTGTCGATGGTGAAATCATCAAGGGTATCCAAGAACACCTATTCTCAGTGTTGCGTGACATTGTTTACGTCAACATGCACTTAGCCGATAACCAAAGGCTCAACCTGACTAATGCCACTCACATTACTAACCTTGTGTTTGGTATCTTGAGAAATGCAGGTGCGCTAACACCGGGCATCGAGCCTAACCTGATTGTATGTTGGGGTGGTCACTCAATTAATGCCAGTGAGTATCAATACACTCGTGAAGTAGGTAATGAACTCGGCCTACGTGAACTGAATATCTGTACCGGTTGTGGACCGGGAGCGATGGAAGGCCCAATGAAAGGGGCTGCCATTGGTCACGCGAAACAGCGCTATACAGACCACCGTTACTTAGGGCTAACTGAACCATCAATCATTGCGGCTGAGCCACCAAACCCAATAGTGAACGAACTGGTGATCATGCCAGATATCGAGAAGCGTCTTGAGGCATTCGTTCGTATGGCGCATGGCATCATTATTTTCCCCGGTGGTCCAGGTACGGCTGAGGAGCTGCTGTATATCTTAGGGATCATGATGCACCCAAATAACGTCGACCAACCAATGCCGATTGTTTTAACAGGCTCAAAAGAGAGTGAAGCTTACTTCCGTTCTATCGACAAGTTCATCGGCGAAACCTTAGGGCCTGATGCGCAAAAACACTATGAGATCGTAATTGATGACCCAGCACGCGCTGCGAAAATCATGAAGCAGGCAATGCCAGATGTACGCTCTCACCGTAAAGAGACTGGCGATGCCTACAGCTACAACTGGTCACTGCATATTGAACCTGAGTTCCAACTGCCATTCGACCCTACGCATGAATCTATGGCGGCGCTTGATCTGCATATGGATCAGAAAACAGAAAGCCTTGCGGCTAATCTACGTAAAGCCTTCTCAGGAATTGTAGCAGGTAACGTCAAAGCTGAAGGTATTTTGGAGATAGAGAAACATGGCCCCTTCCTGATTGATGGCGACAAAGAGCTGATGACAAAAATGGACCAGCTGCTAAATGACTTTGTTGAACAGCATCGAATGAAACTGCCGGGCGGCACTGACTATGTACCTTGCTATAAAATTATGCCTAGCAGCGAATAACGGCAAGTAACTGATAACAAGCCACAAGCATAAAGTTAAACAAGTCATGACGTTTACGTCACCAAAGTTTCAACTCACCAAGTGATACGTTACTATAAGGGGCTAGCAGCCCCTTATTTATTGCCTATTTAGTGGAAACTTATGTCTATCCATCTTGTTATTATCGATGCCTTGAACCTCATCCGACGCGTGCACTCTGTTCAGCCGGACCCAACCGATATTGCAAGAACCATCACCACGACTGCTCGTACTCTTAATCGCATCCTAAACGAATCAAAGCCCACTCATATCATTGCAGTATTTGATCATCATTTACAAGATCGAGGTTGGCGCGCGGAAGTCCTTCCCGCTTATAAGCAAAACCGTAAGCCGATGCCAGAACCATTAATGAAAGGTCTCGATGCGATTCAACAAGCTTGGTGGGAATTAGGGATTGATTCACTGCTGTCTGATGGCGATGAAGCGGATGATCTCGTCGCAACATTGGCAAAGAAAGTCGCTGACCACGGAGAAACCGTCACTATCATTTCCACGGATAAGGGCTACTGCCAACTGTTGTCACCAACGCTTCAGATCCGTGATTATTTCCAGCACCGTTGGTTAGATAAGCCCTTTATCGAAGCGGAATTTGGTGTAAAGCCAGATCAACTGGCAGATTACTGGGGATTAACGGGCGTCAGCTCAAGCCAAGTCCCCGGAATTCCTGGTATAGGGCCAAAAGCAGCCAAAGAGATATTAACGACATACCCTGATATCGAAACAGCATTCCTAGCTGAAGACTTACCGAAAAAGTATCGTAAGAAATTCGATGAGCATATCGAGTCGGCTCGCGTATGTAAGCTCGTTTCTGCACTCAAAACAGACATCGATTTAGGTTTTAATCTGCAAGATATTCGCTACGAAGCTGTGTCTTAATCCGACGTTACAAATTTAGTCATTAAAAGCTAACCGTTAGAAATAGATCGCTTATAAATCAACAAATTAGAAACTCAATCATTAGAAAGCAGAAAAGCCTTAGTCTGAACTAAGGCTTTTTTGTTGTTTCATTTTAAGACGAAACATTGCACTTATACTGATAAGTCTCTATTTCTAGAGTAACTTTCAGCTAAGAGCAGATTAGAAGCTATAAGCGATAGAAGCTTTAAAGTTACGACCCGCTTCATAGCTGGTGTACTTTTCTGAACCCCAAGAGATACCAAAACCAGTATGCTCAGCGTACTTCTTATCAAGCAGGTTATCGATACCAAGGTTCATCTCTAGGTCTTTAGCAAACGTCGGTGTGTAAGCCGCCCAAATGTTGTGCGTTGCGAAGCCTGAGCGTTTGATCTCTTTGCCTTTTTCGTTCTCGTAATCGTTCCCCGGAACAAAGCGTGAATCCCAACCAAACACAAATTCATTGTTTAGGCTGTAGTTAAAACCGGCCTTAAAGTTATGAATACCGGTTTTATTCATGTGGCTTGTCTTGCCATTTTTCAGGCTCTTTTGCTCGCCATCAGAGTAAGAGTGGTTAGCGTAAACACTTAACGCGTCTAACTGATAGCTCAATACAGTCTCTACACCCCAAACTTCAACATCATACTTATTCGATAATGTTGCGTTGTTCTTAGTTGGGTGCATTTGGTTATCAAGGTCATAAGTATAAGCCGTGAAACCTAGAATCGCGTAATCAGCCGCAAGCAAACGTGTTAGCTCGTAATCAAAACCAGCTTCGTAGTTATTACCCGTCATCGCCTTAGTATCAGACTGCTTAACTTTGCTTGGTGCTTTCATCGTCAGCGTTTCTGGTAGTGACGCACCTTTAAACAGACGACCGTAACCCACACGAAGTTTTAGGTTTTCCGTTGTTTGGTATTCACCTTTGAACTTTGGAGATAGCTGATCAAACTCGCCCTTATACACGCCACCCAGTTTATGAACGTCGTAACGAAGACCTGTTGTCAGACGGAAATCGCTGAATTCGTACATATCTTGTAGATACAGACCGTAAGCCGTCACCGTACCACCATCCATGCTGTAGTTCTCGGTTTGACCTTGCTTAGTACCGCTTAGATATACGCCTTGACCAGCATCAATCCATTGCTTGGCTTTGTAGCCCTCAAGACCATAAGTAAGCTCATGCTCACCAACCCAAGAAACGTTACGAATGTCACCACCAATGGTTGTTACATTGTATTCACGCTTAGGGTAAGACATTTTGCCATCTTTGAACCATTTACCTGCCGGTGTTTTGCCCCAAGCGGTACCTTCAAGAGCATCACGATCCATGTATTGACGGTTGTAGTAAACATTACTTTTCAGATGAACTAGATCACTACCTGCATCGTATTCGTGCTGTAGCGTCACTGTATCGCGATTAAGCGAATGATAGTCGTGTTTATCGTCAGCATACAGAGCACCCGCCTTTTCGCCAGAAAGCTGACGCGTACCACCATCACTGTATCGGTTGAAAGTCAGTTTAAATTCATTGGCATCATTAGGAATGAAAACAACTTTAGCCAAACCCGACTTAAGCTCACCCTGCTTAGAGGTTACCGCTTCTTGATCAGGAATGTGCAGATCGCCATCTTCTGAATAGTTCGCAATACCCATGAACTCTAGCTTGTCGTTCACTTTTGCATACACAGCAACGTTGGTTGCAAAACGCTCATAAGCTGTTTGATAGCTTGTTTTTACTCGAGCACCAACGCTTTCACCCGGCTTAAGAAGATCGCTTGGGTCTTTCGTTTCGTAGCTAAATGAACCATTGATAGCACCAGAACCTGACAGTGCAGAGTTACCACCTAATTCAATTTCAGCTCTTTTTAGCATTGCAGGATCAATCGCTTGGTCACCAGAGTGGTGGAAAAGCTGACCTTCTTGTCGCGCACCATCAATAGTCACTACGGCAAATTTGTCTTCCATACCACGTACAAATACTTTGCGAGAGTAACGTGCGTTCCCGTCAACCGTAACGCTAGGCATAGTATTCAAAACATCTTTGATGTCTGATGCTTGCTTCTTTTCCAGTGTGTCAGAGTTGATTTCAGTCTGAATCAATTGGTCAAGGGCAGAACCGATAACGACTACGGTTTCTGGTTCGTCGGCAGCAAATGCTGTAAATGAGGTTAAGGCAACCGTAACGGCTACTGATAGTGCTTTAAGTTTCATAATGCGACTTATATTTTATAGATTTAAGTAAAAGTGCACGAATGGTACACGACACTAATTACAATGTTAATAGTAATAGTTATCATTTACATTCTTTACTTACATTTACTTACTTATAATAAAATACAATTTGATTAGGATGTTCTTGCTGTAATTTACTGCTGAATTTTAAATAAACCCTTCTTCGTTTCATCGCTGAACTAGGTAGCCGTAAGTATCGATAGCTTACGGCTTTTTTGTCTCATATCGACACTAATAGTCGACAATTCGACGACTATCAACCAAGTTGAATTAGTCATATTTACACTTAAATATGACTAAAAAACGCACATAGACCAACCTTTCTAAACTATCAGTACGAAGCGATAATCAAGCTCATAAACAAACTTAAGATATAAAAAATGCCCCTAAAGGAGTAATGCCGTTCACTTAAGAGTGAACGGCATTTTTGTTCTTAGCATACCGTTGTGG